>CAZEKU010000039.1:0-9842 GCA_964512935.1 uncultured Oscillospiraceae bacterium
AATTACTATGCAGATTTTATCATGTCCAGCAAAATCGCAGCTGCTTTCTGAAAATGAAGCACCGCCTATTGTGTCCGAAACAAATGATTTTATTGCCGAAACCGTAAAAAAACATCCCGACAGATATGGAGCCTTTGCATTGCTGCCATGGTCAAATACAAAAGAATCCGTAAAAGAGGTCGAGCGTGTTAAGGCTTTGGGATTTCAAGGTATATTGCTCAGCGGCAGAGCATCAAGCGATGATAAATTTCTTGATGATAAAAAATATTTGCCTATATTGGAGGCTTGTGAAACATTCGATTTGCCGATTTACATACATCCCGGAGCACCGCTTAAAGCAGTGCAAAAGCCTTACTATGGTGGACTTGGTGATGAAGTGAGTGCAAGACTTTCATTGCATGGATGGGGTTGGCATAATGAAGCGGGAATACAGGTGCTGCGCACAATTCTTGCAGGACGCTTTGATGAATTTCCGAAATTGCAGCTTATTGCAGGACATTGGGGCGAAATGCTGCCGTTTTTCCTTTCAAGAATAGATCAATCCATGCCGCAATCGGTTACTAAACTCAGCAAAACGGTCACCGAAACCTTTAAACAGAATGTTTATGTTACTCCAAGCGGTATTTTTGATTATCCTCAGCTCAAATTCTGTGTAGAGGTGCTTGGAGCAGATCGAATTATCCATTCTGTAGACTGTCCTTTTATAAGCAATGAGGGCGCAGTCCCGTTTATTGAGAATGCACCTATAAGTGAAGACGAAAAAGAACTTATTGCATATAAAAATGCGGAAAAATTATTTAAACTGTAAGAAAATGCGAATCGGCAATTTGCCGGTTCGCATTTTAGCATAATGAAAACAGTTTTTACACACTGTTCACATTTTTTTAATTGACTATGGTATATGAAAATGATATAATCTAACCCAGTTAACTAATTTGGGAAGGAGGAAACTGATGTGGCAACAAATGAAGAAATTGAAACTCTGCTGCAAAAGCTGAAAAAAGCACCGCCGTCGGAGTGCTTTCAAAATTTCGATATGAATACTGTCGGAATTAGAGCAATTTTAAAGATGCTAAGCGAAACCGATGAAAAGGTAACGGCAGGAAAAATAAGCGAAAAAATGAATGTAAGTACAGCAAGAGTTGCTGTGCTGCTGAAGAAAATGGTAGCAAAAGGACTTATTGAAAAAGAAAATGATGAAGCCGATGGCCGTGTTGTTTTAGTAAAGCTATCCGAATCCGGTAAGCAGGCTGCAAATGACCTGAAAAAGGATATGTATACTAAGATAGGCAATGTGATTGACAAAATCGGTATGGAAAGAATGCTTGAATTTGCTGCAATTTCAAAAGAAATTCATTCGGTTATAAGTGCCTCGAATAAGGAATTTGATATTTAGAGAAGGGCAGATAGTAATGTGTCTGCTCTATCTTTAGGATAGATACCTAACTGAGTTAGGAATTTATGAAAAGGAGAAATACCATGCTTAAAGTGTTGAAAAAATTAAAAGGACAAGACTGGGTATATGTTTTGATCTGTATTACATTTATTGTAACACAGGTTTGGCTTGATATGACTATGCCGCAATACATGAACGAAATTACCGTCTTGATAGAAACTCCCGGAAGTGCTATGTCAGATGTTTGGAAAGCAGGCGGAATGATGCTTCTTTGCTCTTTGGGAAGCGTTTGCGCATCAATAATAACCGCAATTTTTGCGGCAAGAATAGGTAGTAACTTGAGCTTTACCCTGCGTGAAAGCCTTTTCAAAAAAGTACAGACATTTTCAATGGAAGAAATCGGAAAATTCTCTACCGCAAGCCTTATTACCCGTTCCACCAACGATATTCAGCAGGTTTTGATGTTCATTGTTGTGGGCTTGCAAATGCTTATTAAAGCACCTATTACCGCAATTTGGGCTATATGCAAAATTGCAAATCAGCAGTGGCAGTGGTCTTTAGCTACAGTAATTGGTGTTGTTATAGTTCTTGCCGTAGTCGGAATTTGTATTGCACTTGTTTTGCCTAAGGTCAAAAGAATGCAAAAACTTACGGATGATCTTAACCGTGTAACCCGTGAAAATCTGAATGGTTTGCGTGTTGTAAGAGCTTATAATGCGGAAAATTATCAGGAAGAAAAATTCGAAGAAGTTAATGATGACCTTACTAAAACTCAGCTTTTCCAGCAGAGAACAATGGCTTTTATGATGCCTACAATGCAGCTTGTGCAAAGTGGATTGATGTTGGCTGTATATTGGATAGGCGCTATACTTATGGGAAGTGCAGCCGATAGAATAGGCTTAATCGGAAATATGATGGTATTCAGCCAGTACGGAATTATGATTGTAATGTCGTTTATGATGCTTGTAATGCCGTTTATGATGCTTCCCCGTGCATCTGTTGCAGCAAAACGTATTAACGAAGTTCTTGATACCAAAACAACTATTCAAAACGGTACTTTAACCGAGGGCAAAAAGGGTCTTGTCGGTGAGGTTGAATTCAAAAATGTTTCATTCCGTTATCCCGATGCAGAAGAATGTGTTATTAACAATATCTCTTTTACCGCAAAGAAGGGCGAAACTATTGCGTTTATCGGTTCAACCGGTTGCGGCAAAAGTACAGTTATAAACCTTGTTCCCCGTTTTTATGATGCAACCGAGGGCGAAGTGCTTGTTGACGGTGTAAATGTTAAAGATTATGAGCAGCACGCACTCCGCAACAAAATTGCTTATGTTTCACAAAAAGCAGTTCTTTTCTCCGGTGATATAAAATCCAATATCGCTTATGGCGATAACGGAAAAAAAGCTGCTACCGCAGAGGATATAAAATTTGCAGTAGATACTGCACAGGCAAATGAATTTGTTGAAAAGCTTCCCGAAAAATATGACAGCTATGTTGCACAGGGCGGTACAAACTTCTCCGGCGGACAAAAACAGCGTCTTTCTATTGCTCGTGCTATTGCAAGAAAAGCCGAAATACTTATTTTTGATGATTCGTTCTCTGCTCTTGACTATAAGACCGACAGAGTGCTTAGGAAAAAACTTGATGAGAAATGCAGCGGCGTAACAAGACTTATTGTCGCACAGAGAATCGGTACAATTCGTGATGCGGATAAAATTATTGTTCTTGATGACGGAAATATGGTTGGTATAGGTAAACATGATGAGCTTATGCAAAATTGCGAGGTTTATAAGCAAATTGCCCTTTCACAGCTTTCAAAGGAGGAATTGGCATAATGGAAAAGAAAGAATATGAATTCGGTCAAACACGCAATAGGCATATGCACAGAGGCCCGGGCGGAAGAATGGGTATGGGTGAAAAACCGAAAGACCTGATCGGAACTTGGAAAAAACTGCTTGACTATTGTAAAAAATATATCGCATTTATTGTTATAGCGCTGCTTTGTGCAGCAGGTGGTACTGTACTTACACTTGCAGGCCCCGATAAACTTTCGGAAATTACAGGATATATTCAGCAGGGTGTTATCAGCGGAAATGTAGATTTGGATGCTGTTTTCGGTGTTGCAATTACGCTTGTGTTTTTCTATGCAGCAAGCTGGATTTTATCAACAACACAGAGCTTTATTATGGCAACAATTACGCAAAAAGTATCAAAATCAATGCGTAAGGATATTTCCTGTAAGATAAATAAACTTCCGATGAACTATTATAATCATACTTCCACAGGTGATGTACTTTCCCGTGTAACAAATGATGTTGATACCATCGGACAGTCGCTCAATCAGAGTGTAGGTTCTTTAATTACACAAATTGTACTGTTCTTCGGAAGCCTTATTATGATGTTTGTAACAAACTGGATTATGGCTTTAACAGCTGTTGCGGCAACATTTATCGGTCTTGTTATAATGCTTACAATTATGAGCCGAAGCCAAAAATATTTTACCCGTCAGCAAAAAGATTTGGGTGCAATAAACGGCCATGTAGAAGAAATCTATGCAGGACATACAGTTGTTAAAGCATATAACGGTGAGGCTCAAGCTGAAGAAGAATTTGACAGACTTAACAACAATTTGCGCAGCAGCGGTTTTAAAGCACATTGTCTTTCAAGCCTTATGATGCCTCTTATGACATTCATAGGAAACTTTGCCTATGTCGCAGTTTGCATAGTCGGTGGTACATTGGCTATAAACGGAAATATTGGTATCGAAGTAATTGTTGCTTTTATGCTTTATGTTCGTTATTTTACACAGCCTCTTTCTCAAATGTCTCAGTCGGTACAGTCTTTACAGTCCGCTGCGGCAGCGGGTGAGCGTGTATTTGAATTTCTTGAAGCGAAAGAAATGGATGACGAAAGCAATAAAACCAAAAAACTTGAAAATGTTAAAGGCTTAGTTGAGTTCGAAAATGTAAAATTCGGATACGATGATTCCGAAAAAACCGTTATAAATAATTTCTCGGCCATTGCAAAACCGGGTCAAAAAATCGCAATAGTAGGTCCTACAGGTGCAGGAAAAACTACTATGGTAAATTTGCTTATGAGATTCTATGAAATTCAGGGCGGTAATATAAAAATAGATGGCGTTTCAACAAAAGATGTTACTCGTGAAAATGTACATGACCAATTCTGTATGGTTCTTCAGGATACTTGGCTTTTTGAGGCTACAATAAAAGAAAATCTTATTTATTCGACACAGAATGTAACCGATGAGAAGGTGCATGAAGCTTGCAAAGCAGTTGGCCTTGACCATTTCATAAAAACATTGCCTCATGGATACGATACTGTTTTGACTGACCAGGTAAATCTTTCACAAGGTCAAAAACAGCAGCTCACCATTGCCCGTGCAATGATAGCCGATAAACCCATGCTTATTTTGGATGAAGCAACCTCATCTGTCGATACACGCACTGAAATTCAAATTCAGGATGCCATGGATAAGCTTATGCATGGCAGAACATCGTTTGTAATTGCTCACAGACTTTCCACAATTAAAAACTCCGACTTGATTCTTGTTATGAAAGACGGAGGCATAATTGAAAGCGGAAACCATGAAGAACTGCTTGAAAAAGGCGGTTTCTATGCAGAGCTTTATAATAGCCAATTTGAGCAGGCATCGTAATCGAAGTTTTAGTGAATAACAGAAACAAAGTTTAATCGGCAACACAGGGAATTCCGAAAATATTTAAGGAAAGTCTCTGTGTTGCTTGGCGTTTAAAATTGAAAAGCGCTGTTTGGCCAATTATTGAGTTTAACAGCGGAGAGGATTTTACAGAATGAAAGAAAAACTATCGCTTGGTATAGATATAGGTTCAACCACAACAAAGCTTGTACTATTGGATGGCGAAACAATTTTATATGAAAAATATCAAAGACATCTATCCAAAGTTCGACAGACAACCTTGGAAATGCTCAATGATTTAAAAAATACAATGGATATAGATGAACTGTCTGTTACCGTATCCGGTTCTGCCGGTATGGGAATGGCAGATGCGGCAGGATTGCCCTTTGTTCAGGAAGTTTATGCAACCGGTGAGGTTGTTGAAAAAAAGGCACCGGATACGGGTGTTGTTATCGAACTCGGCGGTGAAGATGCAAAGGTAATCTTTTTTAACGGTGGCGTAGATGAACGCATGAATGGTTCCTGTGCAGGAGGCACGGGTGCATTTATAGATCAAATGGCTGTGCTGCTTAATATGACAGTGGATGAGATGGATGCGGCAAGTTTGAATGCAACAAAAATATATCCCATTGCCTCAAGATGCGGAGTATTTGCGAAAACAGATATCCAACCGCTGCTCAATCAAGGTGCAAGCAAAGCGGATGTGGCTGCAAGCATTTTTCAGGCAGTTGTAAATCAGACCATAACGGGTCTTATTCAGGGTCGCAAAATTGAGGGAAAAGTGATGTTCCTCGGAGGGCCGCTCTATTATTGCAAAGGATTGCAAAAGCGTTTTTATGAAACCCTTAAACTCAATGAGGATACTGCGGTATTTCCGGAATATGCGCTGTATGCGGTAGCAATGGGTGCTGCAATGGTCGCAAAAAATTATGAGCCGATTTCATTTGAAGATCTTATAGAAAAAATTGAAAGCAGCGCAAAAAATGAAACACATGGTACGGATCGCCTTGCTCCGCTTTTTGAAAATGAAAAAGATTATGAGATTTTCAGTGAACGCCACGCAAAAGCATCTGTACCGAAAGTCGATATCACTGCATATAGCGGAAAAGCATGGCTCGGAATAGATTGCGGAAGTACCACAACAAAGCTTGTACTGATAAGTGAAGATAAATCTATTCTCTATTCATATTACAGCTCAAACAAAGGCAACCCCGTAACACTTGTTCAAGAACAGCTTTCGGAAATCTATCGTCTTTGCGGTGACAGAATTACAATTTGCGGAAGTTCTGTTACCGGATACGGCGAGGAGCTTATAAAACACGCTTTCCATATTGACGAAGGAATAGTTGAAACAATAGCACATTATACAGCGGCAAAACATTTTCAGCCCGATGTCGATTTCATTTTGGATATAGGCGGACAGGATATTAAATGTTTCCGTATTTGTAACGGAGCAATTGACAGCATTATGCTCAACGAGGCTTGTTCATCAGGATGCGGTTCTTTTATTGAAACCTTTGCAAAGGCAATGGGATACAGTATCGAAGAATTTGCAAAACTCGGAATTTTTGCAAAAGCTCCGGTCAATCTCGGTTCGCGCTGTACCGTATTTATGAATTCCTCTGTTAAACAGTCGCAAAAAGACGGTGCTACTGTGGAAGATATTTCTGCAGGCCTTTCTGTAAGCGTTATAAAAAACGCTTTGTATAAAGTAATTCGAGCAGTTTCACCGAAAGAACTCGGTAAGCGAATTGTTGTACAGGGCGGTACTTTCTATAACGATGCTGTGCTCCGTGCTTTTGAAAAAGAAATAGGCGCTCCGGTTATCCGTCCGTCAATTGCAGGTGTAATGGGTGCATATGGTGCAGCAATTCACAGTATGAATTTAAACAAAAGCACAATTCTTACTGAATCTGAACTGAAAAATTTTAGGCACGAATCCTCAACAACAACCTGTAAAGGATGCACAAACCATTGCAGTCTTACCATAAACCGTTTTGGTGATGGTGAACGCTATATTTCAGGAAATCAGTGCTCAAAAGGACTCGGTACCGATAATGTCGAAGAATTGCCGAATATTTACAGCTGGAAACGAGAATTTTTAAGTTCTTTGAAGCCTGTTAGCGGAAAAAGAGGAAAAATCGGTATTCCTATGGCACTTTCAACATATGAATTAGCACCGCTGTGGTATACGGTTTTCACATCGCTTGGATTTGAAGTGCATTTTTCAAAGCAGTCAAACCGTGCAACCTATGAAAAAGGCCAATTTACAATTCCATCGGATACAGCCTGCTATCCTGCAAAAATTATGCATGGACATATGTTAGAGCTTATGGATGAGGGCATTGAAACCTTGTTTTATCCGTCACTTACATACAATATTGATGAAAAAGCCTCGGATAACCACTATAACTGTCCTGTTGTAGCATATTATGCAGAACTTTTAAACGGAAATATGGAGGAACTTAAAAAGGTTAAATTCCTCTATCCCTATTTGAGCATTGACAATAAAAAGGAACTTGCAAAAACAATTTATCCTGTTCTTCATGATTTTGATAAAACAATTACAAAATCAGAGGTTAAAAAAGCTGTATCGGAAGGTTTTGATGCTTATGAAGCATATAAATCAAAAGTGCGTGAGCAGGGTGAAAATGCACTGGATTTTGCAAGAAAAAATGGAAAGCGCATTATGATTTTGGCGGGCAGACCTTATCATATTGACCCTGAAATAGGACATGGAATTGATAAACTTGCATCATCTTTGGGATTTGTTGTGGTAAGTGAGGACAGTGTTTGCCATTTAGCACCGATACAGAAAGTAAATGTGCTTGATCAGTGGACTTTCCATGCACGACTTTACCGTGCGGCAGCATATGCAGCCGAGCACGATGATACCGAGCTTGTACAGCTTGTTTCATTTGGATGTGGAATAGATGCCATTACAACGGATGAAGTGCGCTCAATATTGGAAAAAAACAATAAATATTACACGCAAATTAAAATTGATGAAATTACAAATCTCGGTGCCGTAAAAATAAGACTGCGCAGTCTAATCGGTGCATTGGAAGAAAGGAGATGAGCAGTTGCAGGATAAAAGTTTTGTTCCTTTTACAGAGGAAATGATAAACGACTATACGATACTTGTCCCGGATATGCTTCCGATGCATTTTAAACTTATTGCAAGTGTAATGAAAAATTATGGATATAATTTTGAACTATTGCAAAACGATGGCCCTGAAATTGCAGAAACAGGTCTTAAATTCACTCATAATGATACCTGCTATCCTGCTATTCTTGTAGTGGGTCAATTTATGGATGCACTGCTTTCGGGCAAATATGATACTCATAAAACAGCGCTTATTATGTTTCAAACCGGTGGAGGCTGCCGTGCTTCGAATTATATTTCGCTTATACGCAAAGCACTTAAAAAAGCTAATATGGAATATGTGCCCGTTATCTCATTCAGCCTTGCAGGCCTTGAAAAACACCCCGGTTTTAAATTGAATCTCAAAAAACTGCATCAGATGATGTATGCCGTTTTATATGGTGATATTCTGATGAACCTTGTTAACCAGGTTCGCCCTTTTGAAATAGAAAAAGGCGCTGCGGAATCTTTGGCAAATGAATGGGTGGATAAATTGGGTGCAGAGCTAAGTGCGACAAAACATATCCGCTATAAGGATATTAAGCAAAATTACCGAAAAATCGTTGAGTCGTTTAAGCAAATACCCATTGAAAAACGAGAGGCTGTCAAAGTTGGTGTAGTAGGCGAAATATTTGTAAAATATTCTCCGCTTGGAAATAATAATTTGGAACGCTTTATTATCAAAGAGGGCGGACAACCCGTTGTACCGGGGCTTATGGATTTTTGTCTGTATGTTGTTTACGATAAAATTACCGATTACTTGATTTATAAAAAGAACTTTAGAAAATTTTTGGTAAGCAAAATAGCATATTCGTTCCTCAACAAAAAGCGTGAGGATATAAGCAAAGCACTGTCGGAATCAAATAGGTTTGAAGGAATGACACCATTCGATAAAATAGTGCATATGGCGGATGGACTGATAAGTCAAGCGGTACAAATGGGAGAAGGATGGCTGCTTACAGCCGAAATGGTAGAGCTTGCAGAAAGTGGCTGTGAAAACATTGTTTGTACACAGCCCTTCGGATGTCTTCCGAATCATATCTGCGGAAAAGGTATGATGAAACCAATTAAGGAAATTTGCCCTAATGTAAATATAGTGGCGATAGATTATGATGCAGGCGCAAGCAGAGTTAATCAGGAAAACCGATTAAAGCTTATGCTTGCTAACGCAAAGAAAAAACTGCATCAGAACAAAGAATAATCCATTGCAAAATTTGCAATAAGTATTAAAGATAGACAAAAATACCCACCGTATAAAAAGTTTCGACTTTGCTCGGTGGGTATTTTTATAATTTGTCGGGTTTAAAAATAAAATAAAATATGATAGAATATATTGAAAATAAAATTTAGGAGGAATTTTCTTGAGCATTGTGCAAAGCAATACAGAGCTTCTTGAACAAGTACTTTTAAAATATGCGGATATTCCCGGAAGTCTTATTGCAATTTTGCAAGAGGCTCAGGAAATTTACGGCTATCTTCCAAAAGATATCATATATTTTATTGCAAAAAAAGTCGGAACAACTCCTGCGGAGGTAATGGGTGTTGCCACATTTTATTCTCAGTTTCGACTTTCACCGATAGGAAAATACCTTGTGATGATATGCAAGGGAACAGCCTGCCATGTT
>CAZEKU010000040.1:0-9776 GCA_964512935.1 uncultured Oscillospiraceae bacterium
AAGCTTCGGAAGTAGTTTCTCCGGAATTTAAAAAGGCCGGTCACCGTGTTGTTTTAATAAAGCCCGAACTTGATGAAAACAATCTTCCGAAAGCAGCGTCGCTCCTTGCTGTTTTCGACAAGGTTACATCGCTTTTCCGCAGTAAAAAGGCTGTTGCAGGCTACACGCCCGGAATCGGCGGAATTGCCGAGGCTGTTATGAAAATGTGCTTCGGCAATTCCCTTGGATTTAAATTCGCCGAGGATGTTTCCGTAAATGAAATTTTCGGATATTCCTACGGTGCATTTGTACTTGAAGTTACCGAAGATATTGGTGAAAGAGTTATCGGTGAAACAACCGAGGAAAATGTAATTTCCCTTGCATCCGAAAAACTTTCGCTTAACGAACTTCTCGGAATTTATGAAAACAAACTTGAAAGCGTTTTCAGCTGCAATATTCCAAACAGCAATTCTCCTATGGAGAATTTTGAATATCACGCCACCGAGCGCAAAGCTCCTGCGGTTAAAGTTGCAAAGCCTAAGGTTCTTATACCAACTTTCCCAGGCACTAACTGTGAATTTGACAGCGCAAAAGCTGTTGCAGATGCAGGTGCGGAGCCTGAAATTATTGTTATAAATAACCTTTCCGCAGACGGTATCCACAGAAGTATTGATGAATTTGCAGAGAAAATCAAAGGCTCTCAGATGATATTCATTCCCGGAGGATTTTCCGGAGGCGATGAGCCCGACGGAAGTGCAAAATTCATCACCGCCTTCTTCCGCAACGCTGCTATTAAAGAGGGCGTTACCGAACTTCTTGATAATCGTGACGGTCTTATGTGCGGAATTTGCAATGGTTTCCAGGCACTTATCAAACTCGGACTTGTTCCCTACGGAAAAATTATCGACACCGACGAAAATTGTCCCACCTTAACCTTCAACACAATTTCCCGTCACCAGTCAAAAATCGTCCACACAAGAATTGCCTCCAACAAATCTCCATGGCTTTCACTTACCGAGGTCGGTGATATCTACACCGTTCCGATTTCCCATGGCGAAGGTCGTTTCCTTGCAAGTGAGGAGCTTATTCGCAAGCTCAGCGAAAACGGACAGATTGCAACTCAGTATGTTGACCTTGACGGAAACGCAACAGATGATGTACACTTTAATCCTAACGATTCCATGTATGCAATTGAGGGTATAACCTCTCCGGACGGACGAGTTTTCGGAAAAATGGGTCATGCGGAACGAATTGGTTCCAACCTTTATGTAAATGTCCCCGGAGAATATGATATCCGTATGTTTGAGGCAGCAGTTAAATATTTTAAATAACCGAAATTCAAAGGAGGATCACCAGTGGAATTTAAAACCGATATAGAGATCGCTCAGTCCTGTGAAATGAAACCCATTACCGAAATTGCAAAGCTCGCTCATGTTGACGAAAAATATCTTGAGCAGTATGGCAAATATAAGGCAAAAATAGATCCGAAACTTCTTTCCGAAACAGATCGTGAAAACGGAAAGCTTATTCTTGTCACCGCAATTTCACCTACTCCTGCCGGTGAGGGTAAAACCACTACCACAATCGGTCTTACAGATGGTCTTAAACGCATCGGCAAAGATGTAACCGTTGCCCTGCGTGAACCCTCTCTCGGACCTGTTTTCGGTGTAAAGGGCGGTGCCGCAGGAGGCGGTTATGCTCAGGTTGTTCCTATGGAAGACATAAACCTCCATTTTACCGGAGATTTTCACGCAATAGGCGCTGCAAACACTCTTCTTGCGGCAATGCTTGATAACCACATTCAGCAGGGAAATTCCCTCGGCATTGATGTAAGAAAAATCACATGGAAACGCTGCGTTGATATGAACGACCGTCAGCTCCGTTTTATCGTTGACGGTATGGGTGGAAAAGCTAACGGTGTTCCCCGTGAGGACGGTTTTGATATAACCGTTGCAAGTGAAATAATGGCTGTGCTCTGCCTTTCAAATTCCATAACCGATCTCAAAGAGCGTCTTTCTAAGATAATTGTCGGATACACCTATGACGACAAACCCGTTACCTGCGGTGAGCTTAAAGCCGCAGGCGCTATGACTGCACTTCTTAAAGACGCTATTAAACCGAACCTTGTTCAGACTCTTGAAGGCTCTCCCGCATTTGTTCACGGAGGCCCCTTTGCAAATATCGCTCATGGCTGCAACTCCGTAATGGCCACAAAGCTTGCGCTTAAAATGGGTGACTACACCGTAACGGAGGCAGGTTTCGGTGCAGACCTCGGTGCGGAAAAATTCCTTGATATAAAATGCCGTATGGCAGGACTTACTCCTGATGCGGTTGTAATAGTTGCAACTGTCCGTGCACTTAAAATGCATGGCGGTCTTGATAAAAAGGAACTCAACACCGAAGATATCGTTGCCCTTGAAAAGGGAATTCCCAATCTTCTTCGTCATGTTTCAAATATCAAGAATGTATATAAGCTCCCCTGCGTTGTTGCTGTAAACCGTTTCCCCACCGATACCGACAATGAAATTGATTTCATCATTAAAAAATGCAAAGAGCTCGGCGTAAACACCGTTCTTTCAACTGTTTGGGCAGATGGCGGTAAGGGCGGTGAGGCTCTTGCTAAAGAGGTTGTTCGCCTTTGTGAGGAAGAAAAAGGTGATTTCACCTTTGCTTATGACCTTGATTGCTCCATCGAAGAAAAAATTGAGGCTGTTGTTAAAAAGGTTTACGGCGGCGACGGAATTACAGTTATGCCAAATGCCAAAAAGCAGATTGAACAGCTCACTAAGCTCGGATATGATAAAGTTCCCGTCTGTATTGCAAAAACTCAGTACAGCTTCTCCGATGATCCTACAAAGCTCGGCGCACCCGAAGGCTTTAAAGTAACCGTTAAAAATGTCAAAATTTCTGCCGGTGCAGGCTTTATTGTTGTACTTACAGGTGATATACTTACTATGCCCGGACTTCCTAAAGTTCCGGCTGCAGAGAAAATTGATGTTGATGAAAACGGCAAAATTACAGGCCTTTTCTGATTGGAGCTTTAATTATGAAACTTATAATCGCATCTAACAATGCCCATAAGCTTTCCGAAATGAAAGCAATTTTAGGGGAATATTTTGACGAAATACTTTCCCTTAAAGAATCCGGAATCGACCACGAAACAGTTGAGGACGGTTCCACCTTCCTTGAAAACGCAGAAAAAAAGGCAAGAGAAATTGCCGAAATTTCCGGCTGCTGTGCAATTGCAGATGACAGCGGAATCTGCGTTGATGCTCTCGGCGGCGCACCGGGTATTTATTCCGCAAGATTTTGCGGACATCACGGTGACGATGAGGCGAACAACCGCCTTCTTCTTGAAAAGCTTAAAGGCGAAACAAATCGAAAAGCGCATTACACCTGTGCAATTGTACTTGTTTATCCGGACGGACATTCTGTTTCCTCCGAAGGAAAGCTTTTCGGTGAAATAACCGAAAATCGTGCAGGCGAAAACGGTTTCGGCTATGACCCTTATTTTTATCTTCCGGAATATAACTGCACCACCGCAGAGCTTGACCCGGATATAAAAAATAAAATAAGTCACCGTGGAAAGGCAATTCGTGCCCTTGTTGAAAAACTTAAAAACAGCTGAAAAAAAGCCTCCGCTTAAATTAAGCGGAGGCTTTTCGCCTATATTACAATTGATAAAAAAGGGCAATTCTGATATAATCATAGCAGAATAAAGAGGAAGGGCTGAACTTTTCATTGCAGGAAAATTTACTTCTTATATTTGAAATAATCGGAACAATTGCCTTTGCATCCTCCGGAGCAATGGTAGGTATTTCCAAAAAAATGGATCTATTCGGAGTTATTGTTCTCGGAACCGTTACATCCGTCGGCGGAGGCGTTATTCGTGATATTGTCCTCGGACTTACTCCTCCCGCAACCTTTAGAAACCCTATATATGCGGTTGTTGCAATAATAGTTTCAATCGCAATTTTTATACCCGCTGTAAGGCGATTTATTTTTAAAAAGCAAAGCATTTACGATAAGGCAATGCTTCTTATGGATTCAGTAGGACTTGGAATTTTCACCGCCGTCGGTGTTGAAATTGCCTATGCTGCAGAGCAGCGCAATGTTTTTCTTTTAATTTTTGTCGGAATGATAACCGCAATCGGCGGCGGACTTACCCGTGATATCCTTGCGGGAAACACTCCCTATATTTTTGTAAAGCATTTTTACGCAAGCGCATCGCTTATCGGTGCGGTTATTTATATCCTTCTTTGGGAGCCTTTCGGTCAATCCGCTGCATTTTTAGGCTGCGCTTTTTCCGTTACAGCGCTACGCCTTTTGGCTGCAAAATTCCGTTGGAGCCTTCCTAAGGCGAAAAGCCATTTTGAATGATTTTAAGGGATTTTTCTTAAATATGCGGTGCCGCTGTTTTCATCAAAACCCTTTGTACCTATGTCATCGGGCATCCATGTAGGCGACATTCTTTCGCCCTTTTTCGCTGCTTTTGAGCGAAATTCATTATTAGCAGGCGCAGTTTTTTTAAGCAAATATTCAAATCTTTTTTCTTTCAAAAAAATAACCGCCTTTCATTTTAAAAAAAGCCCAAATCCCGTGCTCAAATTTGAGCACGGGATTTTTTATTCTTCATTTGGAGAAAATGTGGAATTATTTCCCGAAAGCTCTGCTTGATAGCCGAACCCCCATTTAGGATCTATTTTTTCTCCGTCACCATCATTATTTTCTAAAGGCGGCAAGGCGTTTTCAATATAGGGACGCAGTGTTTCCATATCATTTACCCTTCTTCCGTTATGCGGAAGCGGCATTTTTCTGTTTTTCATTTTAATCACCTCAAAAATATTTTTCCGAGGTGATTTATTTTTATTCAGTTTAAAACATCCCTTTTATTTTTGTTGTTTCTTACTTTTATTACTGTTTTTGGCTTTGATTTTTCTTCGAAAATAAAATTTTCGCCAAAACCCTCTACAATACTTTTTGCAATTCCCTCTGCAATTTCTTCCCGATTTTTTAAATAGTTTTCAAAATCGTTTTTATTTGTTAAAAAGCAGATTTCCAAAAGGTCTGCGGAAACGCCCTTTTCATAACAAGTCCTTATAAATCCGAAATAATCCTTTTCATCGGAAAAATTTTCGAATCGCCTTGTTTTTGTGTTCAGCTTTTTATCAAAGGTTTTGTTGTGGTCATAATAGCTGTTGCTCCTTGCAAAAGGCTCACGCCTTTTAAAGAATTTTCCGAGCACCTCATAAAATCCACACTCAATTCCCGCAAGCTTTTCTCCGTAGGGTACAAAAACCTCGCTACCGTTAGCCTTTTCGTTTTTGAAACCGTTAAAATGAATTGAAAGGGCAAAATCGACTTTGTTTTTTGCAAGGAATTTTGCCCTTTCGCTTACATTTCCGGGGTTAATGTCCGTTTTTCTTGTCAAAATCGGTGTAAAACCGTTCCTTAACAGGTGTTTTTCAATCAAAAGAGCCTGTTCAAGCGCAAAATCCTTTTCAAAAAGACCATCGTTTTTGCTGTTGCAGGAATAAGTTCCGGAGGAATTTTCGCCGTGACCGGGGTCAATCCCTATGACAGCCTTCATTCTTTTATCGCCTCTTCTTCCGTATCATCACACCTTGGCTTGCAATAGGTTTTTGCAAGAGCGCTGTCGCAAATCCCGGAGGTTGTGGGGTCTACAAGTACACCTAAAGTTGCAAGCGAGGTTATGAGCATCGAAGCGATGTTGAGCACAGTTTCCTCGGAAAGAGCAGGTACAATTTCAAAAGCTCCGAGCACCGTATAAACAAATCCCGTTACCGCAGGGATTATTGTCATCCAAAAAACCGGATTTTTAAACCTTACTTTCCAGTTTATATCTTTAATAATATTCATATATCTTCCTCCTTAAATTCCGATTTGACCAAGCATCCAGGCAACTACTGCCGCAGTTATAAGATTGAGCACCTTTTCCGCTAAGTTATCCCATCTTTTTGCAGGTTTTTCTTTTATCTGCTTTATATCCTCTTTCATTTCAAAAAGGTCGTCCCTCATATTTTTTTGTTCGGTGACCATTTGACTCACCGCACTTGTCAATGCCCTAAGCTCTTTTTGCTCCTCCTCAAGACCGTCTATCCTCTTTTTGTTTGATTTTGCAAGATCAAGTATCATTTGATGCTCTCGGGCAATTTCCTCATTATCCATTTTCTCCTCCTTTCATCCTATGCTTTTATGCGGCATTTTTCCAAAAGCGGCGGATTTTCCACCGCCTTTTTCTATAACCTCATATATAAATATCCGTTATTTCGTTTTCTAAAACGGGTACTGCCTCATAAAGAGCATTTATATAGAGCCTGTAAAACTCATGGCTTGCGGAGATATCATCGTTTTCTCTGAAAAGAAACCTCGCCATTCCATAGGGGAAAACCTTTTGCACAAAATTTTCATCGTATGGAATACTTTCGTTTTCCGTTTCAATTTTCGGAATTTTTTTAAGCATGGGGAGTTTTTTTGATTTAAGTAGCATATTCTCATGGTCAAAGGTTTCCGCAAGCAAAATATTGCACCATGTTACCGAAAATTTTTGTGCATCGGGATTTTCCTTAGGTTCTTCGGGAATAAGGCTCAGTGCGTGCTCATAACATTCTTTTACCGTCATTTTTGAGCACCTGCCTTTCCCTTTTGAATTTCTTCGGTGCTCATTTTATTTTCCATAACCCTTCTGTCTTTCAAATCACGGATTATCGCATCTTTTTCGGCGACATACCCGCTCGGTATATGCTCAAGATAGACAAGTGCATCGTCGATAATTCCGTTTTTAAAGAATGCATCCATAGTTTGAACCTGCATAAGCTGACTCCAATAGCTTGCACTTCCGATATTCACTTTTATATCGAAAGAATCATAATCGACATTTGAAAAATCAAAATCCACCTTTTGTCTTTTAATACTTCCGTCAAGCATTTTTACATCGGTATAGATTTCTCTTACTCCGTACATTTCTCTGATTATATCGAGAAAAATATGTATAAGATCCTCCCAAAGCTGATGGTTTGCGAGCTTTTGAAAAATAAGAGGCGCAGCACTCTGCTCTGCAGCCGCAATAATTGCGGAGGTGTTTTCGGGTTTAATGTTACCTAAAGCAGCATCTGTAACACCGAGACTTTCCCTCGTATACTGAATTGTTTTATCCACAAGCTCAAGTACCTGTGTGCTCATATTTCCCGCAGGAGAATCCAGCCAAATTGCGGATTTTGGGTCCCCTGCAACGCCTATTGCCTGTCCGACTTTATTTGTAAGGCTGCCCCTTATTTTTGTTGCGTCGTAAAAACGCTGTGGCCAAGCCATTTTTGAGCTGAACACCATTGCAAGCGCCCACATTTTATTTACATAAATTTGGTTTTGGATATACGGAGTCATAACCGCTGCACCGTGATAGCTGTCCCTTTTCTTTTCCCATGACATCCATGCAATATGATAAAGCCTTGCATCGGTTTTTGTGGGTTTTCTTATGAAAACATTCTCGGTGCTTTCCGAAAACCATACCCTGCCATCCTCTTTCCAAAACCTCAGCAAAACCGTAACGAGATTTTTTCCTGCGGTATTCTGCTCCCTTGAATAGGAAAAGCCTCCGTCAGGCTGTATATTTTCCAAATCCTCCTCGGAAACACCGTTTTCTTTTGCCATATCTTTTACATCGGAAAGCAACATTCTTTTTACGACAATTATGCTTCGCTGTTTTTGAATATCGTGTTCAAAGGGATTTTTAAAAATCACCTTTTCATTATCAACGGTTTCAAGCTCTATTTCGCCGTATTTTCCCTTTTCGGGATCAAAGCGTGCATATAAAATTCCGTCACCTGTTATAGCTGCATCCTTTATGATATCCCGATTTTTTGTTTTAGCCTTTGTAATTTCAACAATGCGCTCTATCTGTCCATTTAAAATTTTGCAGACATCTGAATTTTCATCGCTTTCTCCGAAGGGTTCAAGGTTTATTCCGACATCGTTGCTGACAATCTGACTTCCCATATATGTAACGGCTCGCTTAAAAATATTGATAACAGGTTTTTCAAGGTCGGGAGCATTAACTCCCTCCCATTGATCTCCGTTATAGAAATTTTCATTTTGCTTTACAATTTCGTGAAGTCCTATTTGCTGATGATAGTTTTCACCGGAAAGATATTCATCCCAAATCTTCTCCGCCGTCAGCTTCTGAGTTTTCTTCATAATCTCCCTCCTTTTGATTTTCTCCGTTATAGTTCATAACATTTATAAGCTGCTCTGTAATTGTAGGTCTTTCGCTTCTTGTTATTTTAATTTTGCTTTCCGCAGCAGATTCTTCATTTTCTTCCTCAAAAAAGTCCTCCGACTCGGTTTTGTTTTTTTGAAGATATTTTGAAAACAAAATCCCTGCCAAAAAAGCAAATATGATAAATATAATCTCCATCATTCCACCCTCCAATTTGCAGGGTATTGTTTCGGAGTGTAAACATTGCTGTTTACAAGGGATATGTAAACCTTTTTATCTTCTTCCCAATAGCCTTTCTCGCCCTCTGAAAAGGCTGTTGTGACCGTCAGCACTTCGGGTATAATTCTTATCCCCTCGTGATATAAAACCCTCTCCCAAAGCGTAGGAGCGTTTTCGGGAGAGTTTTCCTCACTATCCCAAAGGTCAGCCGCCGCTTTATATAGGTTTCCCATATGATTTATTCTTGTTCCTGCTTTAATTAAAGCACCGCTTTTTGCCATATCCGAATAAAGGTCGGGCGAAACGCTTGCGTTTTTATCATCAAGACAGAAACAAGCGGATTCAATTTGTTTGCGAAACGCAATCGCATCTTCTTTTGTGCGTATCTTCATACTTTCACCTCACCGCTTACAATATCGAGCAGCTCCTCGGAGGGTTCTTCCGGGATATCTTCGTGCTCATCCCAATTCTGAATGATTTTATCGTTCAGAATTTCATAGGATGGTGTGTAATAAAAACCCTCTTTAACGGGTTCGGAAGTTCTTTCAATGGGATAAAATCCCTCATCAATATATTTTTCACCGATATTTGTCCAAACATTTTTTCCGCCTATGACAATGGGAATCGGTGCATAGGTAAGCTTTTTGTTTTCATCAAGCTTTCCGTAGTTTCTGTTATATCTCGCCATTTAATCACCATCCTTTATTCCGTAACGATATACATATTGTTTGAAGTTCCTCTTTGTGAAATTGTCGCATTGCTTTCGGGGTAAAAATCATAGACTGTGTTTGTAATGGTATTTCCCGTTGCAACCGCCACATCATTTAGGTATATCGTTTGATTTCTATATGCCCAGCAGTGTACAAAATCTCCCTTTTCAACTTCTATACTTCCAGAATGGTCGTATTTTTCGCCCTCACCGTTAATTTGAAGATACTGATAGCTTGAACTGTTGATGTCATAGGTTATTGTGAAAACCGTTTTACCGTTCATTAACATTCTTCTAAGTTCAAAATTCATTCAAGCACGCCCCAATTCTTCCAAATGATAAGGCTGTAAGGGTAGTTGTCCGGATGTGAAACGCTGAACTCCCAAAGTTCATTTTCAGCTGCGGTTGTGATATCGTCACCGAAAGATGCTGTAAAATCCGATACCTCAATAGTCGGAGTTGTTCCTGCAAACATAATAAATCCATGAGCATTAACACCATCACAATCATGATCATAAACACCATCATGACCACGAGCATGAACATCATCATGACCATGGCGAAGATTGCACATGCGGATGCCATGATCACGATCATCACCACCATGCAGATGATGTTTTCACGAGTTGGGGG
>CAZEKU010000041.1:0-9761 GCA_964512935.1 uncultured Oscillospiraceae bacterium
TTTGGAAGATTTCTGCCCCGGCATTCTGCAAATGCCCCCAGTGCGGCGAACTCAAAACTCCCCACGTAGTATGCCAGAACTGCGGATACTACAAAGGCAGAGAGATCGTCAAAGTCGAAGAAGCATAATCTTTGCAAAACAGGAGAGGGTCGAAAGATCCTCTCTTTTTTTGTTGTATGCTTATTTAATAAAAACGGCGGAGAAGTGTTTAAATAAAAAAGCCTGCCCGCCTTTTTTATATGGTAAGCATAGGATATAATGCCGAAAAAATAAAATCAAAATTTATTGAATTTTGCTTTTATAAGCCAAAAACTATGGAAAAAATAAATTTAATTTGTTATAATATAATGTAAATATCTAATTTTTGAAGGGAGGATGCGCATTGCCGGTTTTAATATCATCAGTTGCGGAAAATTCTTATGCAGCAAAGGCAGGAATTGTTCCGGGAGAAAAGCTTGTCTCAATAAACGGAAATGTTATCAAAGATGTTCTCGATTACCGCTTTTATATGACCGATGAAAATCTTGAGATAGAACTTATAAGCGGAGATAAAAATCGCTTTGTAACTGTAAAAAAATCGGAGTACGAGGATCTCGGACTCGATTTTGAAAACTATCTTATGGATAAAGAGCATTGCTGCAAAAACAAATGTGTATTTTGCTTTATAGACCAAATGCCACCCGGAATGCGTAAGACCCTTTATTTTAAAGATGATGACTCTCGTTTAGGATTCCTTTTCGGAAACTATGTCACCCTCACTAATTTGGAAGAGGAGGATATTGACAGAATCATAAAAATGCGTCTGTCTCCGATAAATGTTTCCGTTCATACAATGAATCCTAAACTTAGGGTTGAAATGATGAAGAACCCACATGCGGCGGATTCTCTCGCATATATCAAAAAAATGGCAGATGCAGGAATAACCTTACATCTTCAGTTTGTACTCTGTCCGGGAATAAATGACGGTGAGGAGCTTCGTTATAGCTTTAGAGAGGTCGAAAAACTCGGACCTGCAGTTGAAAGTGCTGTATGCGTTCCCGTAGGACTTACGAAATGCAGAGAAAATCTCACAAAGCTTACACCCTTTGGAAAAGAAAATTCCCTTGAGGTAATAAAGCTTGTGGATGAATTCCGTGCGGAATGTATGGAAAAATACGGAGAACCTGTTTTCTATGCAGCTGATGAGTTTTTTGTAAAAGCAGAACTTCCTTTCCCGGAATATGATTATTACGGAGAATTTACTCAGCTTGAAGATGGTGTGGGACTTTGTACACTGCTGAAACACGATTTCTATGAGGCACTTGAATATTTCCCCAAGGGAGAATATAAGCGTCATGTTACAATCCCTACCGGAAAAGCTGCATATTCTACCATAAAAGAACTTGCAGATGCTGCAGAAAAGCGTTACAGCGGTCTTAAAATAGATGTTTTGCCTATGGAAAACGAGTTTTTCGGTGAAAAGATAACGGTTACGGGACTTTTAACCGGTGGAGATATCGCAAAACAGCTTAAAAACCGCAAAAATGGCGATGCGGTGCTCATTTGCGAAAGCACATTGAGATATGAGCACGATAAATTTATTGACGATACAACTCCCGAATGGGTTGAGCACGAACTTGAAACTACCGTGCTCATGGTACCGAATGACGGATATAAGCTTCTCTGTGCAATGCTCGGAGAAAATGATGATGACGAATGTGATGTAATTTACGGATAAATTCCGTTTGGAGGAATATAAAAATGGCTAAACCAATTATTGCAATAGTGGGTCGCCCCAATGTTGGAAAATCCACACTTTTCAATAAGCTGACAGGTAAGCGCCTTGCAATCGTTGAGGATACCCCCGGTGTTACCAGGGACAGAATATACTGCGAATGTGAATGGCTCAACAAAACCGTTATGCTTGTAGATACCGGCGGTATTGAACCGAAAACAGATGACGGTATCCTTTCAAAAATGCGTGCACAGGCAAATATTGCTATCGAAAGCGCAGATGTTATAATCCTTGTAACCGACCTTAATTCCGGAATAACCGCAAACGATGCAGATATCGCATCAATGCTTTTAAAAAGCGGAAAACCGGTGGTACTTTGCGTTAACAAATGCGATAGAATAGGTGCTCCGCCACCTGAATTTTATGAATTTTACAACCTCGGACTCGGTGATCCGTTCCCGGTATCTTCTGTTCACGGAAACGGAACAGGCGACCTGCTCGATGAATGTTTCAAATACATTGATTTCGACAAAGAGGACGACGAGGATGACGATACCATAAAAGTTGCCATAATCGGTAAACCTAATGTCGGTAAAAGTAGCCTTGTAAATAAAATCGCAGGCGAAGAGCGTGTTATCGTTGCAGATATGGCAGGTACTACCCGTGATGCAACGGATACTGCTGTTGAAAATGAATTCGGAAAATTCGTGCTCATTGATACCGCAGGAATAAGACGCAAAAGCAGAGTCGATAATGAGATTGAAAAATACAGCGTATTGCGCTCCTATATGGCTGTTGACAGAAGTGATGTCTGCGTAATTATGATAGACGCCACCGAAGGCTTTACCGAACAGGATAGCAAGGTTGCAGGTTATGCTCATGAACAGGGTAAGGCCTGCGTAATAGCAATTAACAAATGGGATGCTATTGAAAAAGAAACAAATACAATGAGTGAATTTACCAAAAAGCTCCAGACGGATTTCAGCTTTATGTCCTATGCTCCTTTTGTATTTATTTCCGCAAAAACCGGTCAAAGACTCAACAAACTCTTTGAACTTATTGTTTCGACCCATGAACAGAACTGCAGAAGAATTTCCACAGGTATGCTCAACGATATGCTTGCCTATGCAACAGCAAAAGTTCAGCCGCCTTCCGATAAAGGTAAGCGCCTGAAAATTTACTATATCACTCAGGCATCTGCAAATCCGCCTACTTTTGTAACATTCTGTAACCGTGCGGATCTTTTCCATTTCTCATATCAGCGCTATCTTGAAAACCAGATAAGAGAAACCTTCGGACTCACCGGAACACCTATAAAAATGGTTATTCGTGAGCGTGGAAACGACAGAGGATAATTCTTTTTATTCGGAGGATAAAAACCTTGAACGAATTTCCAAATGTAATTTTTGCTTATATTGCGGTTGCTGTTATAGCATATCTTATAGGAAGCCTCAATATGGCCATTCTTATTTCAAAATTCCATAAGTCGAAGGATATTCGTGATTACGGAAGCGGAAACGCAGGTATGACGAATATGCTTCGCACTTTCGGAAAAAGAGCAGCAACATGGACATTTATCGGAGATTTTACAAAGGGACTCTTAGTGGTCTTTTTTGCAAGAAAAGTCGGCGAAAACCTTGCAATGGAACTTGATATTGCATATATAGCGGCGCTTTTTGTAATGATTGGGCATATCTATCCACTTTATTTTAAGTTTAAAGGCGGAAAGGGCATTGCAACAGCTCTCGGAGCAATGTTTATGCTCAACTGGATAGCTTTTTTGACAATTGCCGTTGGAATAGCTCCAATGGTGTTTATTATAAAAATAGTTTCCGCAGTTTGCCTTTGCGGAGCGTCGCTGTATCCTGTGCTGAATTTTGTAGTGCTTTGGCTACAGGGGAAAGATATATATTCCGAGGTTTTGCCCTATACAATAATGTCATTTCTTATGGCAACGCTTGTATTCTATGCACATAGAGATAACATAAAACGCCTCAGAAACGGAACAGAGCCTTCTTTTGGGAGAAAAACAAAATGATAAAAGAGAAAATTCCGGAAATTAAAAAGATAATGCTTTCAAAAAAAGCAAAAAAAATTACGGCAACGGCTGTAATAACCTTTGTCGTATTTATGTTTTTCCTTTGGCTTGGAATAGGAATGTATGTTTCTGTTCCTAAAGAAACAAGGGGAGAACTTTGGCCTATTTTCGGAATGTATGCTGTTTTTCCGTTGCTTATATTCTTTTTCGGAGCAAAAAGAGTGTATGGAGTGATTAACTCCGAAGATGACAGTGAAAATGATGAATAAAAAAATCGTGTACGCAAAGCGTACACGATTTTTTTGTTAACATGTTAAATATTGTGTTCGAACACTGAAAATCTCCCGAAAAGCGCTCTTTCGGGAGAAAGAAGCTACTTTAGACTCGAAAATCAGATAGCGCGGGTAACTTTACCGGAACGCAGGCAACGAGTGCATGCATATACGTGGCAAGGTTTGCCATCAACAAGAGCTTTTACGCGACGAACGTTAGCTTTCCAGGTTCTGTTGGAACGTCTGTGGGAGTGGGATACTTTGATACCAAAGCTAACACCTTTTCCGCAGAAATCACATTTGGCCATAGTGGCACCTCCTTTATTATATAGAAAGTCAACATTCGTATTATATCAAACATTTATAAAAAAAGCAAGTATTTATACGCATTTTTTCCAATAATTTTGATGTTTTTTGAATTTAAACAGAACTTTATTTTGGATTAATAAAAATTTTACCTTCCTTTAACAAAAAAACACCCTCTTTCGCCTTGTAATAAAGAGAAATTTCCTTTATAATATATAATAAATAACTATACTTAAAATATAAGGAGAAAATATGTTATCACTTTCTTCACTTGATTTTTATACAATTATAATTCGTGTGATAGTCACATTGATAGCGCTTCCGATACATGAATACGCCCATGCCTACGCTGCATACAGAATGGGAGATTACACCGCAGCAAGACAGGGAAGGCTTACAGTAAATCCGCTTGCACATCTTGATCCCATAGGCTCGGTCGCAATGCTTCTTTTCGGATTTGGTTGGGCAAAACCGGTTCCGATAAATCCGCTCAATTTCGAAAATCCTAAAAAGGGTATGATGCTTTCAGCTCTTGCAGGTCCTCTTTCAAATTTAGGACTTGCCCTTATTTCGATGATAATATTTAAATTTACGTATATTCCGATATATTTCGGAATATACGGAGCATTTATTTCCACAGTCCAAACTTTCCTGCTTATTATGATAAGCATAAATATAAACCTTGCGGTATTTAACCTTATACCAATTCCACCTCTTGACGGATCAAGAGTAGCAACCTATTTTCTTCCTCAAAGGATCTATTTCAAAATAATGCAGTACGAAAATATTATTATGGTAGTCCTTTTTGCAGCTCTTTGGTTGGGTATTCTTGATCTTCCGATAAGCTTTATAAACGGAATTTTCTGGGATGTTCTTGATTTTGTAACAAGACCAATCGACTTCTTTACGGCAATTTTTTTCTGATTTGATTTTTAAAATTTGGGGATAGAGTTTTGAGCGAAAAATTAAATTACAAACTTGAGGCATTTGAGGGTCCTCTTGATCTTTTGCTTTTTCTAATACAGAAACATAAGCTTAATATTTGCGATATAAATATTTCGGAGCTTCTTGAGCAGTATACGGAATCAATAAAAGATATAGAAAACTTTGATGATATGGATGGTGCTGCGGAGTTTCTTGAAATGGCAGCAAGGCTTGTCTATATAAAAACCGCAATGCTTCTTCCACGCTATGATGATGAGGGCGAAAAGCTTCGTCAAGAACTCCAGGGAGAACTTATTGAATATCAGTCCTGCAAGATTGTTGCAGAAGAACTGAAAACAAAATTCTGCGGTAACAGCGTTTTTTCAAGAAAGCCCATGCCAATAGAAGTGGATAACACATATATGAGAATACATCCGCCGGAGGATATTTTAAAAGCATATCTTTCTGCGCTTGGAAGAAAACAGCGCAAGCTGCCGCCACCCGTAGAGGCCTTCAGCGGCGTTGTTCATAAAAAATTGGTATCGGTACCATCAAGAGCAATAATCCTTTTAAAAAGGCTTTACAGGAACACAAAGCTCAAATGGAACGAGCTTTTCTATGGTTCAACAAGAAGTGAAAGCGTTGCAATGTTTCTTGCAGTGCTTGAGCTTGTAAAAAAAGGCAGAATAAATGTAAGCGATGATAATATAGTGGAGCTTAACAAATCTGCAAAAGAAAAATTGAAAGAGGGCGATAAAACTGCAGCTGGAACAATATGAAAAAATTGCAGAGGCAATTCTTTTTGCAGGCGGAGAGCCTGTTGAACAAAAAACAGTGGCACAGGCAATGGAAATTGATGAGGATGCCGCAGTGGCAGTTCTCGAAAGTCTTAAAACAAAATATGAAAAATTTGAAAGCTCAATAGAGGTTCGCAGACTTGAAACACAGTGGCAGCTCTGCACTAAGGCAGAATTTGAACCCTATATCCGTGGTGCTTTTGAAATAAAACGCAATGCACCCCTTTCTCAGGCAGCGCTTGAGGTGCTTGCAATAATCGCATATAATCAGCCTGTTACCCGTGCTTTTGCAGAACAGGTAAGGGGAGTAGATTCCTCCGGTGTAATATCAACCCTTGTGGAAAAAGGTCTTATCGAGGAAGCGGGAAGACTTGATCTTCCCGGAAAACCAATATCCTATCGCACAACACCGCTGTTTTTGCGTTCATTTGGACTTGAATCACTCGAAGATATGCCTGCAATTGCAGATGAGGCGGAAACCGATGATAAAAATCGCTCCGAAGAGCTTGATGAGCAGCAGTCACTTTTCGTAAATGAGGAATAATCTTAAAAAACTTTAAGGGGGCACAATATGACGGGGTGGCTTATATTTTTAGGAATTATCCTTGTTATTCTCGGAATATTGATGCTTCCGGTGCGCATTGTTATTGATTATAAAGAAAATTTTTCTTTAGTTATAAAATTTTTGCTGTTTTTTAAATATAAGGTTTTTCCAAGAGAAAGAAAACCTAAGGCTGAAAAAGAATCCCAAAAAACAGAAAAGAAAAACAAAACCGAACAACAATCAAAACAAAAGAAAAAACGCAAAATGACCGCAGAAGAAATGGTCGATTTTGTTATTAAAACGGTTGAAAAATACGGTAACAGCGCAAAAATGATACTCCGAAATATAAGGGTACATAGGTTTGAACTTTATTGGAAAGTAGGCGCTGAGGATGCAGCGGCCTGCGGTATTAAATACGGAAAAATATGCGCATGGCTTTCAAGCACAATAGCGTTTTTTCGCAATTTAATGAAAATAGAAAATACAAAGCTCAGAATATACCCGGATTTTATTTCCGAAAAGGACGAAATCTATGGAGGTGCGGATATAGAATTTAATCCGCTTATAGTGCTTATAGGTGCCATAAGAATGGCTTTTGTGTTTATTAAAGATATGATAAAAGGTATGAGCGCTAAATCCAAAAAAACTCGCAGAAATGTGAAAAAAGATAAAACA
Source organism: uncultured Oscillospiraceae bacterium (assembly GCA_964512935.1). GTDB lineage: Bacteria > Bacillota > Clostridia > Oscillospirales > Ruminococcaceae > UMGS1668. Next base: position 7,271 of record CAZEKU010000041.1, read on the forward strand.
AAGGAGAAAAAAGAGCATGAGCGAAAAGAATCTTGAAGGAATGATAAATATCTCCCTTGAAAAAGTAAAAGGAATGGTAGATTCAAACTCCATAATCGGTGCACCGATATATACTAAAGACGGTACAACGATAATTCCCGTTTCAAAAGTAAATGTAGGCTTTGCCTGCGGAGGCTCTGATTTTCCTACCGCAAGTCCTAAAGAGATGTTCGGCGGCGGAACAGGCGGCGGTGTAACAATTCAGCCTGTAGCTTTTCTTATACTGAAAGGTGAAAGCGTCCGCATGATACAAATTGCAGATAAAAACAGCGTTGCAGAGCGTGTTGCAAACATGGTTCCGGATGCAATAGATACTCTTTCGGGAATAATCGGAAAAAGAAAAACCGAGGACAATATAACGGTCGAAACAGCTGAACCTGCAATTATAGAAAAGGTTGAGGAAATTCCCTCAGAGGATATTGCTCAGCAATAAACAGAATAGAAAAGGCGTTTTCCGCATAGATATTGTCGGGTGATGCTTTTTGCGTAAAATAACGGTGATGCTCATATTGCTGCTTAGCTGTTTTTGCTTGAGCACGAAGTGCTTTGCAGCACCTAAAGGTGCCGTGCTCATCGACAAAGATAACGGTCGAGTATTTTTTGAGGTTGATAAGGATAAAAAACTTCCTATGGCAAGTACCACAAAAATAATGACTGCACTTATAGTACTTGAAGAGGAAGATATCGACAGCTATTTTAAGGTGAATAAAACAGCTCTTTTGGTTGAAGGTTCGTCAATGGGACTTTTAGACGGAGATGCGGTAACATTGCGAAATCTTGCAGTGGGAATGCTTTTAGCGTCCGGAAACGATGCGGCAAATGCCGCAGCCGTAAAAATTTCCGGTTCAACGGAAAAATTCGTTTCACTGATGAACAAAAGGGCAGCTGAAATGGGACTTGAAAATACTTCTTTTGAAACACCTTCGGGTCTTGATGGAGAAAACCATTTTTCTACAGCCTACGATATGGCAATCCTTGCGAAAAACGCGCTGCAAAATCCGGATTTTGCAAAAATTTGCAGTTCGGAAAGTATGAGTATCGAATACGGAAATCCGCCTTATATACGAAATATTAAAAATCATAATCGTCTGCTCAAAACCTTAGAAGGCGCAACCGGTGTGAAAACGGGTTTTACCAAAAAATCCGGCCGCTGCCTTGTTTCTTCAGCAGAAAGGGAAGGAGTATCGCTTATCTGCGTTACTCTTAATTGCTCGGATGATTGGAATTACCATACTGCGCTATATAATGAGTATTTTTCAAAGCTCAGTTCGGTTTCACTGAAAGAATTTGTACCGAAAATCGAGTTACCCATTTGCGGTGGAAGTTCAAAAACAGTGATTTTGTCACCCGAAGATGTTTTTGTTTCGCTTTTTGAAGGTGAAACGGAAAATATAGAGGTAGTGATAAGTAAACCTCCGTTTGTATTTGCGCCTATTGAAAAAGGCGATATGCTCGGGAAAGCATATTTTTATATAAACGGAGAGCTTATAGCGGAAACTCCGCTTGTTGCGGAAAATAAAGTAGAAACTCTGCCCGAAAATGATGATTTTTGGGATAAAATAAAAGACATTTTTTAATTTAGGAGAATAAAATGAAGGACACAAGAATTCAAAAAGCAATTTCCGATGCCGGATATACTTCAAGAAGAAAAGCAGAAGAATTGATCCTTGCCGGAAAAGTTAAAGTAAACGGACATCCTGCTGAAATCGGAATGAAAGTTGATGTAAGAAAAGATATCATCACCATAAACGGTGAAGAAATCCGTACAGGTGTAGGCGAAAAGCTTTGGTATGTAGCTCTCAATAAACCGAGAGGTTTTGTAACAACCACATCCGATGAAATGGGAAGAAAATGTGTAATGGATCTCGTAAGCGATATCCCCACAAGAATTTATCCCATAGGTCGTCTTGACCGCAACAGCGAGGGACTTATTCTTCTCACAAACGACGGAGCTTTTGCTAATATGGTAATGCATCCGAGTGGCAATATTCAAAAGACCTACCGTGTAACCGTTCGTGAAAGCGGAATCGAAGATAAACTTATAAAGCTTTCCGAGGGTGTAAAAATCGATTCGGGATTTGTTCGTCCTGTATCCGTTACTGCGCTTGAGGAATCCGATGAGCGTACAGTTCTTCAGTTCATTATAGCTGAAGGCAAAAACCGTGAGATAAGAAAAATGTGCGAAGCAGTAGAGCTTACAGTTATAAGGCTCAAGAGGACTGCAATAGGCACTGTAAGGCTCGGAATGTTACAGCAGGGAAAATGGCGTGAGCTTACAAAAGAGGAGCTTACAGGCCTTCACAATCTCTCTCGAAAGGGAATACCGGGTGAACAGACTCCTAAGAAAAACACAGGAAAAAATGTAAAAAATACCGCAAAGCCCGCTGCAAAAAAGCCTGCGAAACCAACTTTGAAATTCGCAAGAAGACCTTGATATAAAAATGCTCCGTTT
>CAZEKU010000042.1:0-6371 GCA_964512935.1 uncultured Oscillospiraceae bacterium
TCTCCATTGTCTATGCGGAGTTTTCTTAAAAACCTTCCTATACTTGTTAGCATAGTAAATCCTCCTTCTTAACCTTCAAGGTTAATGTAATTGTAACTTATAAGATTTATTTTGTCAACCTTTTGGGTTGATTTTTATAAAAACATATACTGATTACACCATATATTGTTGAAAATTCGTATAACACACTAACTCAATGACTAATCTCTTTTTTGGGGTGTTTTGCTAATTTCCTGCTAATATGAGGGTAAAAAAAACGAAGAAATATTAGCAAGAAACGGAGAAGAAAACAGTAACATCAAATGCCGAAAAAGCCTTGATTTTAAAGGGTTTTAGAGGGTTTTGGGGACACTTCATAAATGTGTCCGGGGGCTTCTCCTAAGGGTTAGTTGAGGGTTCGATTCCCCCAAGCGGTGCCAAAAATCCTGCCAAAAGGCAGGATTTTTTTATAATCAAAAAACCGACAGCTTTTGCTGTCGGTTTTCGTTTTGAAGATATATTATCCGTTATAATCGAAAGTATGAATCCAATCGGATTTAAGATAATAGGCTGCAAAAATAACGCAGCTTAAAAGCCATGTTATGGGATATGCCCAGTAAACGGTGTTTATAACGGGGAAGAATTTTACCGCAATGGTTATGTATGTAACACGGATAATGCACCAGCAAAGGAGCATTGTGTACATGGGCATTTTAGCTCTACCCGCACCTCTCATTACAGCGGATACCGCATGAGCAAAGGCTAAAGCGAAGAAGAAAAGCGATTCCGTCCTCATTTGAGCAACACCTATTGCCACAACATCGGGGTCGCTGTTGAAAAGCGGAATTACCCAGGGGCATATCACCCAAAGAATTGCACCGAGAATCTCTGCGGAAGCAACCGCAGCAAAAATTCCGAAACGGGAACCTTTAAGTGCCCTATCATAATTTCCCGCACCGAGGTTTTGTCCGATAAAGGTTGTGATCGCCATTGAAAATGAGGTTATGGGAATAAATACAAATCCTTCGATTTTAGCATAAGAACCGCATCCTGCCATTGCGTTGTCACCGAATGCGTTTATATTAGACTGTACCACAACATTCGCAATGGAGATTATTGAGTTTTGAAGTCCCGAAGGAATTCCCTGATGCAAAACCTCTTTAAGCCTTTCAAGGTCAAAGCGGATTTTGTTTATATGGAGTTTATAATATCCCTCGTTTTTCATAAGCTTTACAAAGCCCATTACAGCGGAAAGCATCTGACTTATAACCGTTGCAACAGCAGCTCCCGCAACACCGAAATTAAATACACCTACAAAAATAATATCGAGCACGATATTGGTAATTGAGGCGATTATCAAAAATTTAAGCGGATTTTTGGAATCTCCTATGGCCTGTAAAATTCCTGCGCAGACATTATATGTCAGCGAAAAGAAACTTCCGAAAAAGTAAATTTGAAAATAAACCGTTGAAAGGGGAAGAACATTTTCGGGAGTTTTCATCAAAACAAGGAGCTTAGGTGCAATCCAAATTCCAAGCACCGATAAAACAATTCCGCAGCAAAGCGCAAATGCAACAGCGGTATGTATCGCCTTTTGCATTTTTTCATAATCCTTTGCACCGAGATAGCGGCTTATAATAACGCCCGCACCCATACAAAGTCCCATAAAAAAGCCCGTCATCATAAAAATAAGGTTTCCACTGCTGGAAACCGCCGCAAGAGCTTGTTTTCCTACAAAGTTGCCGACGATTATCGAGTCGGCAGTATTATAAAGCTGCTGAAAAAGCTGACCGATAAAAACCGGAACAGCAAAGCTGACCATACATTTCCAAATGGAACCGTTTGTCATGTCTATTCGCTTTTCAGAGGTTTTAACAGACAAAAAAACACCTCATTCCTAAAAAATAAAACCGAAGATAATTATATTATTTAAAGTAATAACTGTCAATTGTAGCTTTTTTCGACAATCACTGTTGAAAAGAAATTTTACAAGTGCTAAAATGAACTTAATAATAATTTAGGAGGGATTCCCATGGCAAAGGATTTTATTCAAAGCAAATATGTAACCGTTGACACGAATGTAGAGATCCATTATCTTGAAAAGGGCGAAGGCGACCCGATAATTTTTATTCCGGGACTTACCTTCTCCGGCGAGATATTTAAGGCACAGCTTGAGCATTTCTCAAAGAAATACCGTGCTATCGCCATTGACCCGAGAGGTCAGGGACTTTCAACAAAAGGTACCTACGGAAACAACTATGTAACTCACGGAAAAGACCTTGCAAAATTTATTGAGGAGCTTGATCTTAAAAATGTCGTGCTCGTAGGATGGAGCACCGGTAACCTTGATACATGGTCATATATTGAACAGTTCGGTACCGAAAAGCTCAAAGCTGCCGTTACAATAGATATGTCACCCCTTCCGCTCCATCCCGATCCCGCATGGTGGACCGAAGGTACAATCGAGGAGCTTTCCGAGGTTGCAAGCAGAGTTCTCATAACTCCCGAAGGAACCCGTGAATTTTTCCGTGAATATGCCGAGGGCACTATGATACAGCATGAGATGACCGAGGAGGAGGAAAGTTATCTTCTCGATATCTCCGCAAAAACACCCTATTGGATCTGCGGCGAGCTTTTCGCAAGCGCAATTTTCTCTAACTATTATGACACAGCTCTTTCCGTAAGCAAAAATCTTCCGAGCCTTATGTTCATTGCAGAGCATTGGTCAGATGTTGCAGAGCCTTTCTATAAGAAAAACTTCCCCGGAACCGAAACTTTCGTAATGGGCGGTCACCTTATGTTCTATGAATATCCCGAAAAATGGAACAGCGTATTTGAAAATTTCATCGAAAAAATCTAATAAAAAAAACATAAGGGCTGCAAGTAAAGCTTGCGGCCCTTATGTTTTATTCACTATGAAAACTCAGATAATTATTTATTTTCGGTATTTTCAGCGGAAATTTCAAAACTTTCGCTTTTAAGAAGATTTGCATAAATGGAATCGAGAATACTGTAAAAAACATCTCGCTCCTCAGCATTCATAATCTCTTTTGAGAGCTCTTTTGCAGCGTCCGCAGTTATTTTGTTTACCGAATCGGCAATCTCCTTACCCTTTTCGGTAAGGGTAAGCTTATAACGATAAGCACCATGAGGGAGTAAAGTCCTCTCTAAAAGACCTTTGTCGTACATTTCGGTGGTGGTTCTGGAAACAATACTTCTGTCCAAGTCACAAATTCTGCAAATTTCCATGGAAGAAAGTCCCTGTTCATATCTGTTGAGCAAAGTGAGATATCTTGCATAAGAACCTTTGTATCCGTGTTTTACCATTTCTTCACGCTGTACTCTGCGGAGTTTACGATAAATACCGAAAATAGTGACTGAGAATTTTTCGAAACTGCTGACCATTTTAAAGACCCCTTTTTTGTTGAATTTTCAACCCTATAAAAGTATATACCTGAAAAAAACGCTTGTCAATGTAATTTATTCAAAAAAATCTGTTTTTTTTCAAGATTTCTTGCATTTTATTTGCATTAGTTTTTACACTTTATTAACTACTTTGTATAAAAAAAGGTGTAAAATATTTAAAGAATTCTGAAAGGAGTGCTTATTTGTTCGGTTATATAAAGCCTATGCGTTCGGAGCTAAGGCTCCGTGAGCTTGAGGAATATAAATCTGTCTATTGCGGACTTTGCTCCGAGCTTGGAAAAAGTTTCGGTTGCTTTGCAAAAATGACCCTCAGCTACGATTTTGCATTTATGGCAATGCTTTTTATGTCCCTTGACAGTGAAATATGTCCCTCATATGAAAAATGCCGCTGCATTGCACATCCTTTTAAAAAACAGTGTCACTGCACAAAAAACGATTCAATTTCATTTGCAGCAGCCTCGGCAATGATACTTATTTATTATAAGTTAAAGGATGACCTTGCGGATAACGGAATTTTAAAAAAGATAGAGGCGGCGCTGCTTTTTCCCTTTGCAAAGGCTGCAAGGAAAAAGGCTCTTTCAATGGGAGAAAATTCCGTAAAAATTGATAAAGCGGCAGAAAAAATGATGGAGGAGCAAAGGCTTATCGAATCAAAAAAATCTCCGATTTCAGATGAAGCTGCGGAGCCTACCGCAAAATTTCTTTCGGAAATAATGGTGCTCGGCGGAAAAGGTAAAAATCAAAAGGTGCTTGAAAGATTCGGATACCTGCTCGGACGCTATATCTATCTCTGTGATGCCCTCGATGATATCGAGGACGACCGCAAAAAGGGAAACTATAATCCATTTATTTTCGGTGGAGAAGATGCTGAAAATACAGCAAAAGCGGAGCTTTTTATGACAACTGCGGAACTTTCCGACGATTTAGAGCTGCTTGAACTTGACAAATATAAGGAAATAGTGGAAAATATTGTATGCCTCGGCTTAACTTCCGAGGTGAAACGGATAATAAATAAAAAAGGGGGAGAAAATTACGGAAAATCCATATAAGGTTCTCGGCGTATCAGAAAACGCTACGGACGATGAAATTAAAAAAGCCTATCGTGACCTTGTTCGCAAATATCATCCGGATAAATATGTGGATAACCCCCTTGCGGATATTGCCGCAGAAAAAATGAAGGATATCAATGCGGCCTATGATCAAATTCAAAAGGATCGCAAGGCAGGACGAAATTCCTACGGAAGTTATAATCAGGGCGGATATTATAATCAAGGCTATAATCAAGGTTATAATCAAAGCTATAATCAGGGCTACGGTCAAAATTCCTATGGACAAAGCCGCTTTGCGGATATTCGCAGACTTATTCAGCAAAACCGCATTGCCGAAGCGGATGAGCTTTTAGACGGAGTTCCCGAATATAACAAAAATGCCGAATGGTATTTCCTCAAAGGAAGTATATATTACCGCAGAGGATGGCTCGGTGAAGCAGCAAGATGCTTTTCCCGTGCATATCAAATGGAACCCGGAAACGGCGAATATGCCGCAGCCTATCAGCGCATAGCCTATCAGCAGCAATACGGTTCATCACCGGGCAGAGTAAATGTCAATGGTGCAAGCTGCGACTGCTGCGATTGCTGCGCAGGACTTATGTGTCTTGATTGCCTTTGCGGACGAGGCTGCTGAAAAATTATGAAAGGAGAAAGCGCTTATGAATAAAAAAAGTCAAAAGGTAGCGCTTTGCGGAATGGTTGCCGCACTTTGCACCCTTTTAATGTTTATGACAGGCGTTTTTCCCTTTGCAACCTATGCAATGCCTGCAATGGCAGGCCTTTTAATGGTTTCGGTAGCGGTTGAAACGGGTGCAAGCTGGGCATTTACATTATATGCGGCGGTTTCAATTCTTTCGATGATATTGACCCCGGATAAAGAGGCAATGCTCATGTTTGTAATGTTCTTCGGACATTACCCGATAACAAAATTTTGGCTTGAAAAAATAAAATTCAAACCGCTTTCCTATCTTATAAAGCTTATCGTATTCAACGCCTGCGTTGTTTTGGCATATGTGATAATAATTTTTGTATTCCAAATGCCGGATATAATGACAGAATTCGGCGATTTCGGAAAATATTCCGTATATAATTTGCTCGGACTCGGAAATTTGCTTTTTGTCGTTTACGATTTTGCCCTAACCCAAATAATGCGTGCATATATCTATGTTTTCCGTCCGAAATTTTTAAGAAGAAGTTCAAAATGAAAAAAGCGGTGTTGAAATTAAAATTTCAACACCGTTTTGTTATTTTTTGTTTTTATAAAAATAGATTTCTGCTAAAGTCCAAGCCACAATTGATATTACGCTGAATAAGCCCACTGTGTTTTGAAGGACAAGAAGTTCTTTGTTGTAAATATCAATATAAAGATAGAGCATTAAAAACGAGGGAAGTCCCACAAGAAAAGATATCTTTTTGTCAAATTTTTCTTCTTCATCAAAGTGCCTTTCAACACAAAAGTAAAGAGCAACGCTATGTAATGCAAGGGCGGTAAGTACTAAATCGTCCCAAAAACCGTAGGAGTCTTTTTTGTAAAATATATCAAAAAGAGCGAGAGAAAAGAATATAACGGCGGAAATAATTTCAATAATAGCAAATTTCATATTATCCCTACCTTAAAAAATTCTGTTAATAAACGAATTTTATTTAATAGCACATTGGAATCTCCGCCTTTTAATATTTATTATACTTATACAATATCACAAAGCGTTGCATAGGTCAACAGAATATGAGCAATTAAAACTATTGCGCAAAATAGGCTGTTGGTGGTATAATATACTGCGAATAAATTAACGAAATCTGCCCTGTTTTACTAAAGAAAAGAGATGTTTTTTATCAAAAACGGTGTTTATAAAGACGCAATTACAACAACCTATAACGATTTTATCGAGGCGTTTTGGAAACTCTATGAAAAAAAGG
>CAZEKU010000042.1:6471-9750 GCA_964512935.1 uncultured Oscillospiraceae bacterium
GCCATTCGGATGTATCCGCAATGGAGCATGAATCTTGGATGAGCCTTGTAAGAGGTGCACCCGTAGTATTCGGACATGAATGTGCAGGCGTTGTCGAATCCGTAGGCGAGGGCGTTACCTCCGTAAAACCCGGTGACAGAGTTGGTATCTATCCCTATGCAGAAAGAGCTACCAGCGACACAATCGGTTATACCCGTGACGGTGGATATTCCACAAAAGTTCTTGTAGAGGAACATCAGTGTGTTCCCATGCCCGATGAAGTAAGCTTTGTTCAGGGCGCAGCTGCAACCGATGCAGGAATGACCTCCTACCATGCTGTTTTCGCAATAGGCGGTGCAAAACCCGGAATGAAAGTCGGTATCGTAGGAATCGGCGGTCTCGGACAGTTTGCACTCGGAATGGCTCTTGCAAGAGATTGTGATGTATATGCGGTTGATGTAAACCCCGAAGCAAGAGAGCTTGCAAAAGAAATGGGTTGCAAACATGTTTATGAAAATGTCCTCGACCTCAAAGAGGTTGCTCCCGAACTTATAGTTGACTTTGCCGGATTCGGTACTACCACAAATGATGCAGCTAAAGCTGTTGCATTCGGTGGAACCGTTGTTCTTGTAGGTATGGCAAAAGATCAGACCACAATCGATACCACTGCTTTTGATGGAATTATCATGAAAGAGGTTGTTATCAGAGGTTCCGTAGGTGGATTTGAATCCGATATCGCAGGTGTTTACGATATAATGAAAACAGGAAAATTCAATCCCCTTCTTTCAACAATAGGTTTTGAAGAAATTGATAAAGGCCTTGAAATGTTAAGAAAAGGCGAAGTTAAAGGTCGCCTTGTAGCAGTACAGGACTGATACCCCCTATAAAAAAACGCAGGAACGGATTTTCCGTTTCTGCGTTTTTTTCTGCAATAAAGCTGAAAAATAAAAAACAGGAAAAAACAGCTTTTCAGCGTGAAAAACACTGTAATTTAGAGATAAATAGCGAAATTTAAGAAAAAACGCATTGTTTTTTAATAAAAATTTCACAGATTTCTATTGAAATACATAGCCGCCTATGCTATTATAAATAGGTAGCTATGTATTTTTTAAATAGCAAAAAAACTATTATATGAAAAGGAGAATGTATTATGTGGAAAAACTATCAACCCGTTGAAGTTGTCTTCGGTGAAGGCGAAGTAAAAAACATCGGAAAAATTCTTGAAGAAAAAGGTCTTTCCAAAGCTCTTCTTATCGCTGACCCCTTCCTTGTCGAAAACGGTCTTGCAGAACAGATAAAAGGCTATTCCGATGGCAGAGTTATCGGAATAAGCGGTGATGTCGAACCCGATGCAAGCGTTAATAATATTGATAACAATACCGCAATTGCAAAAGAGCTCGGAGCAGACTGCGTTATAGGCGTAGGCGGCGGAAGCACAATGGACTGCACTAAGAGCGTTGCAGTTTGCATTGCAGAAGGATATACCGGCAGAGAGCTTCTTGCAGGTGTTCCCGTAACAAAATCCGTTCCGATAATTCTTGTTCCTACAACAGCAGGTACCGGAAGTGAAGTTACTGCAGATGCTGCAATTCATGATAAAGAAAACCACAGCGGCGGTGGTATCACCGGTAGACATACCTATGCAACCCTTGCAATCGTAGACCCCGAACTCACCTATACAATGCCTAAAACCGTAACTGTAAACAGCGGTTTTGATGCACTTTCTCATGCAGTTGATGTTCTTGACAGAAACGATGTTCAGCCCTATGCAGAATGCCTTGCAATCAGAGCTTGCAAACTTTTCTTTGAAAATATCGAAAAAGTTGTAGAAACTCCCGATGACAAAGAAGCTCGTCATAATATGATGCTCTCAAGCCTTCTTGCAGGTTATGCTTTCTCTCAGAACAGCCTTTCCGGTTCTCATACCTGCGCAATGAACCTTTCCCCTATGTATCAAATTCCTCATGGCGAAGCCTGCATCTTTACCCTCGATTCCTGGGTGCGTGTTAACGCAGAGGCAAATCCGAAGATCCACGATTACGCAAAAGAAATCGGTTTTGAGGATGCTTTCAAAATGGCAGACAAAATCCATGACCTCAAAGTTAAATTCGGAACTCCTCTTACCCTTACCGAACTTGGCGGAACCGAAGCTGATATTGATGTTCTTGCAAATGCAGCAGCAGCAAACTTCTTTGGATGGCTTTCCGGAAACTGCGCACAGCTTGGCCTTGAAGAACTCAAAGAATTCTACAGAAAACTGCTTTGATACTTTTATAAAGCAAAAAAACAACCGACCATATACGGTCGGTTGTTTTTATTTTTAGGTTAAAAAATTAAATTTTACTCAACATTATTATATACTTCAAGACCGAGGATTTTTACAATTATTCCCTCGAGATATTCATCATCCGCAGTATCTTCTGCGCCTATTCTATGCACATCTTGAACCTCATACATAATAGCCTTATACACAACCGTACCGCCATCTTCTAAATGCATACGAGTAGGTATTAAGCAAAAAATTGCCAGCAAAATACAAATACCAATGATAATTTTCTTTTTCATACAATCACCCCTTGGCTAAATTAAGTTTAGCTTGCATAAAGTATATCGGAAAAATGTGAAGAAATCCACCGATTATTTTTCGGATATTTTTTTTAGCAAGGCCAAAAGCTGCGCTTTTTCTTCGGAATTGAGCTTTTCGGTGAAACGGTTTTCCATTTCATTATTGAGCTTTTCAAGATTTTTTTGCAGCTCAAATCCTTTTTCGGTTATGTGAAGAACCTTACTTCTTCCGTCATTTGGATTCGGGATTTTTTTGATAAAACCGTTTTTCTCAAGATTTTGCACAATTCCCGTAACAGTAGGGTTAGTTAGTGAAAAATAATTTTCAATATCAATTTGACGAACGCTGTCGTTCGGATTTTCAATGACAAAATCCATTATTCTAAACTGCGAAGGGGTCACACAATATGATGCGAGAACCTGGTATGCTATTTTATTGAATTTAAGGCTTGCTCTTTCAACCATTACGGCAATGCTTTCGTTTCCCAATTTTTTACCTCTTTTGTTTTGCTGATTTTTGCAATTCTAAGATAATTATACCATAAATTTTTGCGTTTTCAAATTATCCCGCAATTTTGCAGTGGAATTTTAATATCCGCTAAAATAAAAAAGCGATAAACGGCGTTATTAAGCCATTTATCGCTTTGGTGCCGGTGGCGGGGGTCGAACCCGCACGGGTTATTAGCCCAACGGATTTTGAGTCCGCCTCGTCTGCCAATTCCAACACACCGGCTT
>CAZEKU010000043.1:0-9747 GCA_964512935.1 uncultured Oscillospiraceae bacterium
TTGTGATGAGATTGTGATGAAGTATTTTCACTTCGGTTACAATTCAAAACCAGTTCGGTTAAACTTTTTAAATCAAATATTACAAACCGCATAAAAAATGTGTACCGTCATAAAGACGATACACATAAAATTCAGTTAAGTCCTCCGACTATAACAAGTACAGCTATTGCAAGACCTATAACAAGCAGTACTGGAAGTCCTTTTTTATTCGGTTTTGCAAGCTTAAACTTTGTTATAAAAGCAGCTGCTACCGCATAGAGAATCATTTGATAAACAATAGGCATTGCTGCGCCTAAAACGGATTTAAGTCCGAAGATAAGCGGAAAAATAATTGCCGCAGATGTTACGGGAAGTCCGTAATAGGTTTTGCGCCTTCCGGTTTCGGTTTTTTGACGCTGTGCCTCATCAACATTGAAATAAGCAAGGCGGATTATCGCACAAAGGAGATAGAGCATTGCGGAAACATAGAAAAATCCTCCGGAAAGACCTATTCCGTAACCTATTGCAAGAGGAAGAACTCCGAAGCTTATCAAATCGCAAAGAGAATCTATCTGAATTCCGAAAGCCTTTTCGGAATCGGTGCGTTTCATTGTTGAAGCAACTTTTCCGTCGAACATATCCGTAAGACCTGCAAAGAGAAGGCATATAACTCCCCAAAAAGGATAACCCGATGCTGAAAAGAAAATTCCGCAGACAGCTGCTGCCGCACCCATATATGTAAGTATTACGGTATAGTTATAAAAACCGATTAAATTCATAAAAAGCTCCCTGTAAAATGTAGATTTATTTACAAAAAAAGTATATACTTAAAAATGTTTTAACCCTATAATGATTATAGGGAAAATATAGAAAAAATGCAAGATTTTATTTATGATACCACAAAATAAACATAATTACAAATTTTTTATTGCATTGGAGTGATAATTTGGAGAGCTTTGTAAGTCTGAAAAATGTATGTAAAAGGTATAAGATGGGCGAAATTACAATAACAGCCTCAAACAATGTCAGCTTTGATATTAAAAAAGGTGAATTTGTTGTAATTGTAGGCCCCTCCGGTGCAGGAAAAACAACTATTCTTAATATTTTAGGCGGAATGGATTCCTTCGATGAGGGCGACATTATTGTTGACGGCAAGAACATTGCGAAATACGGAAACCGTGAACTTATAAGCTACCGCCGTCACGATATCGGATTTGTTTTTCAGTTTTATAACCTTATACAAAATCTTACAGCAAAAGAAAATGTGGAACTTGCATCACAAATATGCAAAAATCCCCTTGATCCAACAACAGTGCTCACAGAAGTAGGACTTTCCGAAAGAATGGATAACTTTCCGGCACAGCTTTCCGGTGGTGAGCAGCAGCGTGTTGCAATTGCAAGGGCTCTTGCTAAAAATCCGAAGCTCCTGCTCTGTGATGAGCCTACTGGTGCTCTTGACTATGTAACCGGAAAACAGATACTTCAGCTTTTACAGGATTGCTGTCGCAAAAACGGAATGACCGTTATTGTTATAACTCATAACCTTGCGCTTACTCCTATGGCGGACAAGGTTATTCACATAAACAGCAGTAAGGTCACCGGTATTGAAATAAACGAAAATCCTGTGCCTATCGAAAAAATAGAATGGTAAACGATTTTTTTCGAAAGGCAGGCGATTTTTATAACTTCCGCATTTATTAAAGATATTTTTCGTGAAATAGGAAAAACAAAAAGTAAGTTTTTCTCTATTTTTGCTATAATTGCTTTAGGAGCGGGATTTTTTGCAGGACTTAAAGTTACCTGCCCCGATATGCTTATAACTCAGGAGCATTATTTTGAGGAACAAAATCTTATGGATATCCGAATTGTTTCAACTCTCGGACTTAACGATGAGGATATTTCCGCTCTTAAAGAAAACAGCGATATCCGTGAGGTTTTTCCCTCATATTCAAAGGATGTTTTCGTTGAAAACGACAGCGGTTCAAGCATTATAGCAAAGCTAATGACCTATCCCGATTCCGGAATGAACAGCGTTATTCTTCTTGAAGGAAGACTTCCGGAAAATCCCGGTGAATGTCTTGTTGAAAAACATTCACAGCTTGAAATCGTTCACGAAATCGGTGACATTGTTTCTGTTTATACCACCGACCCTGATGATCCTTTGAGCGACAGTCTTGAACGAAACAGCTGGGAAGTTGTCGGTATTGTGATGAGCCCTCAGTATATTGCCTACGGCAGAGGCACCGCAACAATAGGAAACGGTTCTGCGGATACTTATATTATGATTCCCGAAGAAAATTTTCTTTTGGATGTATATACCGAGGTCTATGTCACTCTTAATTCCACAAATGGTGTTTCCGCTTTCAGCGATGAATACTCCGATTCTGTTGATAAAACCGTCACCGCTCTTGAGAATATAGGTGCAAAAAGAGCACCTTTACGACTCAATGAGGCATATGATGAGCTTGAAAAAGCAAAGGCGGAACTTTCCGATGCCGAAAAGGAACTTTCCGACGGATATACTGAGCTTTGTGACGGAAAAGCAGAACTTGAGGATGCTTGGAAAGATTATTACAGCGGCTTAAAAGAATATAACGATGGCGTTATTGAATTTGAAAAACAGATTGCCGATGCCGAAAATGCCCTTGATGATGCTGATGAGCAACTGATTTCCGGTTGGCAGGCATATTATGAGGGCTACGGAGAATATTCTTCCGGAATGTCACAGTTTGAAGAAGGCCTTGCCGCATCGGGAATGACTATTGACGAACTTTATACTATGCGCTACGGCCTTATGGCTGCTATAGAGATATATAAAAATATCCCAGGTTCGGAGGAAACCGTTGCCGAACTTCAAGCGCAGCTTGATGATATAAATACGACCCTTTATGCCTATGAGCAGCTTGTTTCCGCAGGAAATCAGCTTGAAGCTGCAAGAATACAGCTTCTTGATAATGAAAAACAGCTTGCAGATGCCCGTAAGGAACTTAAACAGTCTAAAATTGACGGTCAAAAGGAACTTTCGGATTCAAAAAAGAAACTTGACGAGGGCTATCTTGAGCTTTTAGATGCTCAAAAGGAACTTGACGACGGATTCAAAGAATATTATGACGCAAAAGCTGATGCTGATGCTGAAATTTCCGATGCTAAAGCTGAAATTTCGGATTTTGAAATTGAACTTTCAAAACTTGGTTCTCCCGAATGGTATGTTTTCACAAGGGACGATAACCCCGGTTACAGCACATATGAAAGCGATGTTTACATAATCGAAAGCGTCGGAAAGGTATTCCCCGTTTTCTTTCTCCTTGTTGCAATACTTGTATGTCTTACTACCATGACAAGAATGGTTGAGGAACAGCGTACACAGATAGGAACAATGAAAGCACTCGGTTACAGCAAGGGTGCGATACTCGCAAAATACATAATCTATTCCTCTTTGGCAAGTATAAGCGGTTCCGTTTTCGGAATAGCGCTTTGCTCGATTGTATTTCCCATTATCATTTACACCGCATACGAAATGCGCTATATCGTACCTGAGCTTGAGATGACCTCAATGCCCGGTACATGGATACTCATAACGCTTATTTGCGTGCTTTGCACAAGCTTTGCGGTAATAATGGCAGGATATTCCGAGCTCCGTGAAAATCCCGCAGAGCTTATGAGACCAAAGGCTCCTAAAGCGGGAAAGCGTGTTTTGCTTGAAAAAATTCCGTTTATATGGAGTCGCTTGAGCTTTACTAAAAAGGTTACCGTAAGAAATCTTTTCAGATATAAGAAAAGAATTTTTATGACAATTCTCGGAATTGCAGGCTGTGCAGCACTTACTCTTACAGGTTTCGGACTTCTTTCGTCAATATCGGTTATCCTTGAAAAACAGTATAACGAACTTTTTAACTATGACCTTATCGTTTCTCTCGATACAAACTCCTCCGAAAAAAGCATATCTGAGGTTTTCGATGAACTTGACGAAAACAGTCTTTCCGAAAAAAATCTTCCGGTACATATAATGTCTGCACAGTATGAGGGTATTTCAAGTATCTCTTTTATTGTTGCGGATAACCCTGATGCGCTTGAGGAAATAATTCTTTTCCGTGATATGGATTCGGGTGAAATCGAGCATCTTTCGGATGACGGTGTAATTATAACAAAAAGGCTTTCGGAGATGTTTGAACTTTATCCGGGCGATGAGATAACTTTCTACAGCGACGATGTTAAATTCACATCAAAGATAACAGCTGTTACGGAAAACTACGCTATGCATTTTATCTATATGACAAGCGACCTTTATTTTGACATTTGTAATGCAAAACCTATAATGAACTCCGTTTTTACAATTATGTCCGATAATTCCTTAGAGAGCAGAAATGCGCTTGCCCTTGACCTTATGGAATATGAAAGCGTCCTTGCACTTTCTTTCTCGGAAACAGCTATTCAAAGCTTTAACGACACCGTTGATAACCTTAATTATGTTGTTATACTTATAATAGTATGTGCGGCTGCCCTTGCGTTTGTTGTACTTTATAACCTAACAAATATCAACATAACCGAAAGGCTTCGTGAGATTGCTACTATAAAGGTGCTCGGTTTTTATGACGGAGAGGTTGCCGCATATGTATTCCGTGAAAATGTTATACTGTCTTTCATAGGTGCAGCGGTGGGTCTTGTGCTCGGAGTTATGCTTCATTCATTTGTTTTAAGCGTTATTCAAACCGATGAAATCATATTTGGACGCTCGCTCCCTCTTTGGGTATTTGCTGCGGCATTTGTTATGACGATTTTCTTCTCGGCGCTTGTAAATTTCATCATGTATTTCCGTCTTAAAAAGGTCAGCATGGTTGAATCGCTTAAATCAATCGAATAAATCAAAATTATTTATAAAAAAAGACTTTTTCATCTTCCTTTTCTCTGAAAAATGTGTTATAATATATTCATCTAATTATGTCTGGAGGATGCTAAAATGCTCAGAATTGAAGATCAGATTGAAAACTCTACCGCTATGATCAAAACCGTTGATTATATCGAATCTCAGATTCGTAAAATCAACTCCGATGAAGGTACTGCAGATGCATTTGTTGCAGAAGCAAAAGCTGCTATCGAAAAGCTCCGTGCTATCATGAAAGACGGCGGAATCATCAGATAAGATTTTCAGCGTAATATAAAAATTCCGACTCAAATTGAGTCGGAATTTTTTTATTGCCATTTTAAAGAATTATGCAAATAAGACCGCTGCAGCCCTCATTTATAATTCTGCTTATGGTTTCTTGAAGTTTAAGCCTTGCCTCCTGAGGCATACGGCTAAGTTTTGTATGAAGTCCCTCATTTACAAGCTCATGGAGAGATTTTCCGAAAATATTAGATTCCCATATTTTCGAAGTATCTCCCTCAAATTCATCAAGCAAATATCGCACAAG
Source organism: uncultured Oscillospiraceae bacterium (assembly GCA_964512935.1). Lineage (GTDB taxonomy): Bacteria > Bacillota > Clostridia > Oscillospirales > Ruminococcaceae > UMGS1668. The sequence continues at coordinate 5,391 of CAZEKU010000043.1, forward strand.
ATCCTCGCTTTGCTTTTCACTTCCCACAATAGGTGCCACCTCGGTAGTTATATCGGCACGCATAAGGTGAATTGAGGGTGCGGATGCACGGAGTTTTACTCCGTATTTCCCACCCTGTCGGACAATTTCCGGCTCCTCGAGGGTAAGCTCATCAATGGTGGGCATAACAATTCCGTATCCTACTGCCTCAACTTGATCGAGCGCGCCCCTTATTCTGTCATATTTGCGTTTTACCTCCGCAAGCTCTCGCATACAAGGCATAAGTCCGCTTTCGCCTTTTATTTCAAGACCCGTTTCCTCGCTGAGTATTTTATAAAAAAGCTCCGGATTTATTATCACTGTTATATCCGCTCTTCCGCTGCCGAGATCAATGTTTTTGACGGAGGTGTCTTTTACATATTCGCATTTTGAAATTTCCGGAAGGATTTCCTTCACCTCGGATATTTTTGTAACATCCCTTGCCGCATTTACAATCGGCTCTACCACAGCTTTTCTCAGCCAATGTTCACGGTCAAGTCCCACAAGCCATTTCGGAATATCCACCGCAATTTCTCTTACGGGAAATGTTCCAAGAACTCCCGATATTATCTCCCATATATCATTTTCGGTCATTTTAAGGCAGTTTACCGCAATTACAGGAACTTCGTAATCCGATTCCATCTGCCTTGCAATTTCCATTGCTTCGGAGGATTTCGGCTCTGCACAGTTAAGTATAACCGCAAAGGGTTTATCAATGGCTTTAAGCTCATCTATAACCCTGCGCTCCGCATCGCAATATTCCTCCCTCGGGATATCGCTTATTGAACCATCTGAGGTTACCACAAGTCCTATGGTGGAATGTTCTTTTATAACCTTATCCGTACCCATTTCCGCAGCCATATTGAATGGAATTTCTTCTTCAAACCAAGGTGTCATCACCATTCTCGGAGCATTGTTTTCAAAATATCCTATTGCCGACGGAACAATATATCCGACACAGTCTATGAGCCTTACTCTGAAACTTGTTTCACCGTCAAGTTTAAGCTCAACCGCTTCCTCCGGAACAAATTTCGGCTCGGTTGTCATAATTGTTTTTCCCGTTGCAGACTGAGGAAGTTCATCAACAGCCCGCTCTCTGCGGTAATCGTTTTCTATATTCGGAATCACAAGAGTTTCCATAAACCTTTTTATGAAGGTGCTTTTTCCGGTGCGAACAGGCCCTACTACTCCAATGTATATATCGCCGTTAGTCCTTGCGGCAATGTCACGGTAAACGCTGCTGTCTTTCATAATTACCCTTCCTCATTTCTTTGATTTGTTTCATAAAATTTTTATGAAGAATTTTTTTGAAATAGACCTTTTTTGAATAAACAATCTTTTCGTGTTAAAAATAAAAGTAAAACAAAAAGGAGGTTTTTTGAAAATGGGAGCTAACAGACACATCGGATGTAATGTAAATAACTGTGCATATCATTGCAAGGATTGTAACTGCTGTACTCTTGATCATATCGAAGTAGGCAGCCATGAAACAAATCCTACAAAATGCGAATGCACCGATTGCAGATCCTTTAAATATAAAGGATAAAATTTCCGCCCAAGGGCGGTTTACATATTATCCTTTAAGTATCCGTTTTATTAAAAGTATATCCTTTTCGGTGATACATCGAAAAAGCCTTAGCAAAATTCCATAGAGCAAAACTGTTATGAGCACCATGAGCACGAGTCCGTTTATGTTGCTCACGATAATAATTTTTTTGAGCACCATTTTAGTGAATACGGTGCTCAAGGACATTGCCACCGCCGGAATAACTGCCCAATGCACCATATCAACCTTAAATCCAGTTACCGAAACAAGTCTTGATGCGGAAAGCGCCATATTGAACACCTCGCTTATAACTATCGTTGTAAGATAGCCCGCTGTTCCGAAAAGCGGTACCAATGTGTAAACAAGTCCCACACACATTGCGGTATCGTAAACATTATATCTTACCACAGCCACCTGTTCACCGAGACCTTTAAGTATTCCATCTACAGCAGAATCCAAATACATAACCGTAACAATCGGTGCAAGCGCCCTTATTGCGGTTCCCGCCGCCTTTTCATCATAAAGCAAAACCGCAATATCCTCTGCCCAACAGATGAGCACCGCTGCCACAGCTATTGCGAACATCAGCGTAATTCTGAAAACGCAGTCCATAACTTTTTCGATTTTTTCGGTTTCCGAAAGGGTTTTATATCTTGTTATTTCGGGCACAAGGAGATTTGAAAATCCAAGCAGAAACGCACACGGAAATGTTAGCACCGGCAGCACCATTCCACCAACTATTCCGTATTCCGAAAGAGCTGTTTCATTCGTCATTCCGCTTTTCATAAGCGATACCGGAACAAGAAGATGTTTAACCGTGCTCAGTGCAGAGCGCAAAACCGCAGATGCTCCTACCGGAAGAGCTATTTCGGCTATCCTTTTCCAAATATGAAACCCATTTACATTTCCGCTTTTTAAAAAGGGATTTCTTTTGCGGTCGATTTTATAAAGTGTGTAGTGCAGAAAAAATGCAAGCGTTTCCGATACAGTGCTCCCTGCTGCAACAAGAATACACGCCTCACCCAAATCCTTCGGTTCAATAATTGCAAAAACCGCAACTGTAAATGCCATTTGCGAAAGCTGCTCGAAAATTTGTGCGGCAGAGGATGAAACAACTCTTGTTACGGCAGTAAAATATCCGCTTAAAGCTGCGGAAACACCTACAAACGGAAGTGAAAACGAAAGTATCCTAAAAGGCTTTGCCGCACGCAAATCCCCTACCATAGACACCGCTGCAAAATCGCTCATAAGCCAAAGGATTACTCCACCTAAAACTCCGAAAAAAAGGCTGTATAAAATTGTCTTGTTCATTGCAAAGGACGCTGCCCTGCCGTTTTTCTTAGCATTTTCCTCCGCAACAAGACAGGTTGCGGCAAGGCCCGAACCGGAACAGGCAAATGTCACCGCAAAGCGGTATACCGCCATCATAAGCGAAAAAAGTCCCATTCCGGTGCTTCCGAGATTTCTCGTCAGCCAGGCATTATATGCCACTCCGACCACGCCTAAAGAAAGTGACGTTGCGGTTAAAATTCCCGCATTCACTGCAAAGTTTCGAAGCCTTGACAAAACCGCCACCTCCCTTTCAAAATCTATATGCGCTTTTAGTTTTAAAAATTCCATATGCCAAAAAATCACCTTTTGCGACAAAAACGCACCAACTCGAACAGCTGTTCGATTTTTTTCGTCAAAACTATTGATTTTTAAAAAATAGATGCTATAATTGAACCATAGTCAAGAACAGATGTTCGTTTTTTAAGCGAACATACCCCATATAAAAATTGGAAAGGACATGGTAAAATGGAAAGAACATATGTTTTGAATTTTATTTTTAAGGTTATGGCAGTAGCAGGAATTGTTTCTCTTTTGGGAATTGCCGGTGCAAGTGATTTCGGTGAAATAACCAATGCAGAAATTTTCATTTACGGTGGAATTTCCTTTTTGGCAGCATCCATCGGAATTTGGGGTGCTCTTAACTGCACCCGAGCTATTGATTCCATGAAACGCCATGCAAAGCGTCAGATGATAAGACAAAGCTCCAATACAAGGACCGCAAAAGCTGCTTAATATCGTTATCCCCAAAATTTCCTCATAAACCAAATCGAAAAAACGGGCGGAGTTTAATTTACTCCACCCGTTTTTTCATTTTATCCGCAATATGCTCTAACTTGTTCACATAGGATATTTTCTTGCTTGACAAAGGCTTTTGTTGCCGTTATAATAAATCTGTTATAATTCAATATTATATAAACTTTGATGGGAATAATCAAAAACGAGCAAAACAGAGAGCCTTTTATTTGCTGAGAAAAAGGTTTGCCAACGGTTTTGAGAGCCGCCCCGGAGTTTCCGAAAGAGATTTCGGCGTGTGCCTTGCGTTAAAAGGTTTCTGAGAGGTCGCTTTTGCGGCAATTTGGGTGGTACCACGGAGTTATTGTCTTCGTCCCATTAGTCATTTTTTGACGGGGATGGAGGCTTTTTTTATTTTAAGCTCCGTTTCACCTCCTGCAAAACAGTTATTTAATTGAAAGGAATGATATATCAATGGAATGGATGGGCGTTAATGACATCCGTGAAAGCTTTTTAAGCTTTTTTGAAAGCAAGGGTCACAAAAGACTCCCCAGCTTTCCTCTCCTTCCGAAGGACGATAAGAGCCTTCTTCTTATCAACTCCGGTATGGCACCTATGAAAAAATGGTTCCTCGGCCAGGAAGAGCCCCCTTGCCACAGAGTTACCACCTGCCAGAAGTGTATTCGTACACCCGATATTGACAATGTCGGTAAGGACGACCGTCACGGC
>CAZEKU010000044.1:0-9346 GCA_964512935.1 uncultured Oscillospiraceae bacterium
GCAATTCGTACCGGTGCAGGCAAGCTCCTTGAAAAGGTTGAACTCTTCGATGTATATAAAGGCGCTTCCATTGCAGAGGGCAAAAAGAGTGTTGCTTACACAATTACCCTTCGTGCAGCAGACCGCACCCTCACCGTCGAGGAATGTGACCGTGCTGTAAATAAAGCTCTTAAAGAGCTTTCCACTATCGGCGCTGAGCTGAGAAGCTGATTTTTCGGGCAGAGTATAACTCTGCCCTTTTTATAAATTCAGAAAGGAGATTAACTATGAATCCAACTCTTGAAAACCTTATAAGCAGAAAAAGCTGCAGAAACTACACCTTAAAACAGATCCCGGACGATATTTTAGACCAAATTCTTGAGGCAGGAACTTATGCTCCCAGCGGTATGAACCGTCAGGAAACCTATCTTGTGGCAATTCGTGACCGCGAAACCCGTGATTTGATTTCCAAAGCAAACGCAGAGGTAATGGGTCGTGACGGTGACCCGTTTTATGGCGCTCCCTGCGTAGTTGTTGTACTTGCATCACCCGATGTTCCCACCTATGTTGAGGACGGTAGCCTTGTTATGGGAAACCTTTTGAACGCAGCACATTCCCTCGGAATAGGTTCCTGCTGGATACATCGTGCAAAGCAAACCTTTGAACAGCCCATCGGCAAAAAGCTCCTTCAAAAATGGGGTCTTCCCGAAAATCTTGTGGGAATCGGAAACTGCATCCTCGGATATGAGGCTGAAAATCCCGAAAGCAAACCTCGCAAAGAGGGTCGCATTATTAAAATCTGATTTTAGATCATTTAAAAGGTCGGTGACATTTGTCATCGACCTTTTTATGTGCCGTTAAATTTTTATTAAAGCAGAAACTCCGAATTTTTGATATCGCTTCGATGATCTTGTGTCAAAAATCAACAACTGTCGATTTTTTAAAAAGTAAATTTCTTACATTTTTATCTTTTATTTTCCATTTTATTGTAATTTTATCCTTTTTTTCGCATCCATTTTTGCTGAAAAAGACCTTTTTTGCCATCTATTTTTTTACAAAATCCCGTTTTTTCGCTATATTATGCGAAAAATCAAATATAAGTATTTACTTATTAAAATATAAAAAACTATTATTTGCTTATTATCTAAATTTATTGTATAATTCATAAGCTGTTAAAACCAAAACAAAATTTGGTTAAGATTTTGAAAGAAAAAGAAAAAGAGGTAATTATTATGGCAGTTATGGAATCCCGTCGTGATTTCCTTAAAAAAACCGGTGTTCTCCTCGGTGGCGCAGCACTTCTTGGTATGACCGGTTGCTCTCAGAGCGCAGAAAACGAAGGTTGCGAGCATGAAACTCCTTCCTATCCTTATACTTGCTGCGAATTCGATCTCGACAGAGTAGAAAAACTCGCATATGAAGGCTACTATGAAAACGGCTGCTGCTATGGCGTTGCAAAAGCTCTCCTTACCGAGCTTTCCGAAAAAGTAGGTTATCCCTTCACTGTTATTCCCGCTGAAATGTTTGCAAACGGCAAAGAAGGTTATGTTAACGGCTCTCTTTGCGGTGCAATGGGCGGTGCTCTCGGCGTAATCGGCCTTGTTTGCGCTTCCGACGATGCAAGAGCTATCACTAAAGAGCTCAACGCATGGTACACCAGCACTTCTCTCCCGATTTATCAGCCCGAACTTACTCAGGAAGTTCAGACCGTTTCTCCCAGCATTAACTGTCTCGACTCCATCACCACTTTCATGACCGCTGCAGGCATCGAAGAGAGATCCGATCCCCTTCGTAAAGCTCGTTGCGGCGGACTCTCCGGCGACGTTGCTAAAAAAGCAGCAGAGCTCCTCAACATCCATTTCGGATACATGGCAGCTCCCGTTGTTGAAGACGAACCCAAACCCGAAGAAAACCTTGCTGCAAACGAATACATCGGTGAAGCAGACGGTTTCGGCGGCCCCATCAAAGTTAAAGTAACCATGGATGGCGACAAGATTGCTAAGATCGACGTTCTTTCCCACGGAGAGACCGCAGGTATTTCCGATCCCGCATTCAACACCATTCCTCAGGCAATTATCGATGCACAGTCCACTGAGGTTGACGTAGTTGCAAACGCAACCTACACCTCCAACGGTCTTATGGCTGCTGTTCAGGACGCTCTTTCTAAAGTAGGTAAATAATAATACCCATCTTTCAAAAACACGCAAATACGACCGCCGAAAATTCGGCGGTCGAATTTGTGCTTTATAGACTATAATTTTAAGGAGAGATATTTATGTTTGGAAAACTCGGCGCAGGCGAAATTATCATAATCCTCGTAATCGTACTTATCGTATTCGGACCTACCAAACTTCCCGCACTTGCAAGAAGCATCGGTGAAGCATTCAGCGAGTTCCGTAAAAGCGCAAAAGGCATAGCAAAAGAATTTGACGAAGACCTTAAAGACGGTTCTTCCAAAAAAGAAGAAGCTTCTAAAGAAGAAAAATCTTCCAAAGAAGACTGATAACAGACCTTTTGCCGTCTAACGCAAACAGGGGGTTTGTTTTTGAAAAATTTACAGGAAATGTCGCTTTTTGATCACCTTGATGAGCTTCGCAAAAGACTTGTCGTAATTGTTGTTGTAAACCTTCTTGCGATGGTCCTTCTTTTCAGTCAATCGGAATTTATAATGCAATACCTTCTTGAGGTAAACCCCGGAATGGATCTTGTTTATACAACTCCCTCCGAGCTTCTTATGGTTTATGTTGAGCTTTCGTTTATTTTGGCTGTTGTAATTTGCTCGCCCATAACAATTTATGAAATTTGGGCATTTATCGAAAAGGGACTTTATGAAAAAGAAAGAAAAGCCATTCTTTTTACACTTATTTTCGGTGCAGTATTCTTTATTCTCGGTGTAGCGTTCTGCTATTTTATGGTTTTGCCTACAACCCTTGAATTTTTCCTCCGAATTGCCATTGATGAAGTTGCATCAATGCTTTCTATACAGTCCTATGTTTCTTTCGTAAACATGATGCTGCTTGCATTCGGAGCTGTTTTTGAAATGCCGGTAATTATATTCCTGCTTTCAAAACTCGGTATTATTAAACCTGAATTCCTTAAAAAGAACCGTGGCATTATAATTGTCGGAATTTTTGTGTTTGCCGCAGTTATCACTCCTCCGGATGTGGTTTCTCAGCTTATGCTTGGAATTCCTATGCTCATACTTCTTGAATTCAGTATTTTTGTTTCCACTCTTGCTTATAAAGGAAACAGAAAAAAAGAGATTGAAAATAAAGAGAATGAATAAATAAAAACTTCCGGTTTCCCGGAAGTTTTTTTGTTTTATTCAATATATGTCGAAAAATTTTCTTCAATATCATAATTTTTGCAAAATTCGATAAACTCCTTTGCAGAAGAAGTGAACTGCTTATTTTTACGATAGATTATGTAAAATTTTCGTTTAAGGTCAAGCCCTTCAACGTTTATCTTTACAAGCTCGCCGTTTTTTATGTATTTTCGCACGGTATGATACGGTAAAACCGCTAAACCGATTCCGCAAAGAGCTGCATTGATAAGCGCTGAAATACTTATTGCCTCTATGCTCGGAATCATTGTGAAACCGAGGCGCTCCGTTGCACGATCGAAAATCTCTCTTGTTCGACTTTCGGAATCCGCTAAGAGAATTTTCTCCTTTTTAAATTCATCTATGCTTAGGGTCTGGTTAGGCAGATATTTTCCGCCCGCCTTTGCAACTATGTAAAGCTCATCGTCCATATATTCTTCCGAAGTTATATTCGGGTCATGGGCAACGCCCTCACTTAATGCAAAATCAAGGTCGAAGGAAAGAATCTTCTGTTCAATATTATTTATCGTTGCAACCGTACCTCTTATTTCCGTATTGGGATTTTTTTCGGCGAAGGCTTTTATATATTTAGGAAAGAAAAGTGAACCTATTGTGAGGGTTGCACCTACCTCAAGTTTTCCGTGGGAATTTGTTGCCTGAAGTTTATCCGTTGCCTCATCTAAAAGTTCGATTATCTGAAGTGCATAATCGAGAAGGATTTTTCCGGCATTTGTAATTACAAGCTTTCTTCCGACTCTATCGAAAAGCTTTACTTGATAGCGTTCCTCTAATTCACGAATAGTTTGGCTTATTGCAGGCTGCGTCATATATAATGCCGCAGCCGTTTTTGTTGTGCTGCAATCGTTTTTACAAAGAGCGCAAAAGATTCTCATATGGCGAAGTGTCAAAAAAGCACCTCCGGTATTTTCAAGTTTTGTTTTGCAAAAGAGCTTTGATTTTAGCAGTTTTTTCAGTTATCTAAATCTTAAAAACCGCATTATAAAGCCATTTTTCAAAATCTGCTTAGTCGTTTTATATAATTTAAAGTATTATATTTTAAATTTCGCTTTGTGGTTTAGTCGCCGTAAACTATCGTCGAGGCATGATTTACCGCAGCCAATTCTCCGGATATATTTTTTATTGCAGGGTCACCGTAATAGGAAAGACTTCCTATTCCTTTTATGTTAGCGGTAAGTTCATTTGTTACGGAAATTTCCGCAGCACCCGCTCCGCTTATATTTATTTTTGCTTTTTCGCAAACAAGGTTTTTTGCATCTATTGCACCGGCTCCGGATATTTCAATTTTTGCATCCGCTGTTTTTCCGATTAAATTTATTGCCGCAGCACCTTTTACATCCGTTTTCAGAGAATCCGCCGCAATGTTATAGATAAATATTCCGGCGCCGCCTTTTATTTCCATATCAATATTTTTCGACTTTGTTGCATCCATTTCGATATCAACTCCGCCGGAAATTTCAATTTCCTCGATATTTGCGAAAACGGTTATTTCAAATGTCTGTACGGAAAAGGTTTTTTGTTTCGGAACAGAAATTTCAATTTCACCGTTTTTAATTTCAATTTCAAAGCCATGCTCTTTTATATCCGAAGGATATCTCGCCTCTACTTTAGTTTCATCGGACGGAATTACAAATATCCTTGCGGTTTCGCTGTTGACAAAGCTCATATTTTTAAATTCGAGCTTTGCCGCGGAAATTCCGTCCTCCGAGGTTATAGTTTCAAAAGCTTCCTCTCCGCTTAATCTTATTTGCATCGGAGAATTTTTGAATGTATCAAACACAATGCTACAGCCTGTGAGCAAAAATGCGCAAAGTGCAAAGATTATAAGCAGTTTAACCTGTTTTTTCAAAGCGATTCCCCTTCCGATTTTATATCATTCCAAAAGCTTTCGCCTGCGGTTTCACTGTTTTCTATGTTAAACATTTCAAGGATTGTTTTAGATTCATCACCGAAACATTTTCTTGTACCGAGATTTGCTCCGGCTTTTATTGCTTTTCCGTAAATCAAAAGCGGAATATACTCACGAGAATGGTCTGTTGAGGGTGTTGCAGGGTCACAGCCGTGATCTGCGGTTATCATAATCACATCGTCGTTTTTCATATTATCCATAAATGTTCCGAGCCATTCATCAAACTCCGAAAGGGCTCTTGCGTAGCCTACTGCATCGTTTCTGTGACCATATACCATATCAAAATCCACAAGGTTTATAAAGCAAAGTCCCTCAAAATCCTTATTTTGAAGTTCCGATGTTCTTTCCATTCCGATTTTATTAGGGCCTGTTCTATATGTTTCGGAAACACCTTTTCCTGCAAAGATATCGTATATTTTGCCAACACCTATGGTGGCAAGATTGTTTTTCATAAGGATATCAAGTGCAGAATTCTTAGGCGGAACAAGGGAATAATCATGTCGTCCACTTGTGCGTGTATAGTTAGGATATTCTCCCACAAAAGGTCTTGCGATAACTCTTCCGACACCGTGTTCACCCTGAAGAAATGCCCTTGATTTTTCGCATATTTCATACAGCTTTTCAAGGGGTATTACATCTTCATGTGCTGCAATTTGAAAAACGCTGTCCGCAGAGGTATATACAATAGGTTTTCCTGTTTCAATATGCTCTTTTCCGTAATCGAGCAAAAGCTGCGTTCCGCTATAGGGCTTGTTGCAAAGCACATCAAGTCCCGTTGCATCTTTAAATTTATCAATTACCTCTTTCGGAAAACCGTTAGGATAGGTCGGGAAAGGCTTTTCGGATACAATTCCAGCAAGCTCCCAATGGCCTGTTGTGGTATCTTTTCCACGACTGACCTCGCTTAAACGGCAAAATGCGCCCACGGGATTTTTTGCCTTTTCAATGGAGGAAACCCCTTCGATATTTCCAAGTCCGAGCTTTATCATATTAGGTATATGAAGTTCACCCGTTGCAGCGCAAGCTGCAAGGGTATTACTGCCTTCATCTCTGAAATCCTTTGCATCCGGAAGTTCACCTATTCCGAAAGAATCGAGCACTATCCAAAAAACTCTTTTTATCTTCATTTTGTTGCTCCTTTTTCAATATCGTCCAAATCCTTTGAGCCTTTTATGACCTTATAGCTTTCGGTTTCCTGAGGAAGTTCTTTTTCGGAAAGTCTGTTTTCAAGATATTCCTTTGTGAATTTATAGATTACCGCAAACACAGGTACGCCTATAAACATTCCTATTACACCGAAAATTCCTCCGCCCACAAGTATTGCAAACATTACCCAAAGGGCAGGAAGTCCCGTGCTGTCACCGAGAATTTTAGGGCCTATTACATTTCCGTCAAGCTGTTGAAGTACAAGTACGAAAATTGCAAACCAAAGTGCCTGCCAGGGATCCACTATAAAAAGAATAAGTACCGACGGAATTGCTCCGAGGAAAGGTCCGAAAAACGGTATTACATTAGTGCAACCCACTATAAAGCTTATGAGGGTTGCGAAATCAAGTCCTATGAAACTCATTCCGAAAAAGCAGAGTATTCCTATTATCAGCGAATCCAAAAGTTTTCCGTTGATAAATCCGCTGAAAATGCGATGGGATTCCCTTGCAATTCTTATGAGCTTTGTGGTGGTTTCAACCTTTAAAATAGCGTAAAGGCCCTTTTTAAGCTGTGCAATGAGGGTTTCCTTGCTGAACATTATATATACCGAAATTATGATTGCAATTACAACATCGAAGACAACTCCGCCTATTTGTACGGAAATATTCGCTATATTTGCAAGCTGAGGCAGAAGCTCCTCGCCGTATTTTTTGATTAAATTCGTAAGGACTTCGGGACTTATTTTAAACTCAAGGAAAGCATCTACAAACGAGGCTTCGATTTCATAGCTTTCCACAAGGCTCCTTACAAGAGTTTGAAGACTTGAAAGGTAGTACGGAATGTTATTTATAAGTACATTTATACTTTCAGTAACATCCGGCATTACAATATAGAAGAATGTTCCCAAAACTGCAATAGTTGCAATCCATGTGAGAATTATCGAAAGAACTCTTTTAAGGGCACTTTTTTTGACAAAGCTCAAATTCTTTTCAAAAAACATAAGAGGCCCATTGAGCAGATATGCAAAAACAAGTCCGAATGTGAAAGGACGAAGAATATCGCTTGCGGTTCGCCAAATTTCTTTGACCTCTTTAAAATTTTGCATTACAAAATATGCCGCAAGAATTCCTACGCCTGCAACTATATATGTAAGCGCTTTTCTTCCCATTGAGCGATTCCATTCGAACTTCATTCGCATTCCCTCCTAAGAGTGATCTTTTTCTCATAATATCACATTTAAATATGAAAATCCATTAAATATTTCTTAATTATTAGGTATTAAAAAACTTTTTATACTTTTATTCTTTTTTATTTTGTGTTATATTTATTTTAAGGAGGGTGAAACCATGGAATTTCAGGCAGACATAATCCGGGCGATACAATCCGTTGCAAGTCCGGCTCTTGATATTATTTTTGAAGCCATAACAATGCTTGGAGAAGAAATCTTCATTATTCTTGTGGCAACCTTTATTTACTGGTGTTTCAACAAGGAAATGGGCTATTGGATGTGCTGGTGCCTTTCTTTCGGAAACCTTTTTGTTCAATCCGTAAAAGACATTTTTAAGGTCGAAAGACCTATTGGTGTTGAGGGTATTCGCACATTAAGAGAGCAGACCGCTCCGGGATATTCTTTCCCGAGTGGACATACCCATGCAAGCGCAAACTTTTTTACATCCATTGCAAGAGCTGTCAACCGCAAACGCTTTTGGACTCTTGCGGCAGTTGTTCCCGCAATTGTAGGACTTTCAAGACTTTATCTCGGTGTTCATTGGCCTATGGATGTTATAGGCGGCTACATAATAGGAATTTTAATTCCGCTTATCCTTTGGCTTGTTTACAGAAAATTTGCAAAATACAAACCGATTTTGTTCCTCATAAGCACAGCTGTTTATATTCCGTTTCTCTTTATCTGCAGTGAAAGCCTCAGCTTTTGGAAAAGCTTTGGATTTGCGCTTGGTGTTGCAGTAGGTGCATTTATCGAAACGAAATTTATAAGATTTGAAATAGACGATGTGCCTACAAAGAAAAGGGCTTTTCGCTATGTGGGCGGAATTATCCTTATTCTTATAGTGTATCTTGGAATGAAGGCAATTCTTCCTACCGGTCCCGTTTATTCTTTGATCAGATATTTCTGTATCCCCTTTGCGGTAACTGTTGTTTGGCCCGCAATTTTTAAGAAATTCAATTTTTAACCATGGGCGGCAGGCGATTTTCGCCTGCTGCTTTTTTTGGAGATATTATGCGTTATTATATGCTTAATAAACCGAGCGGTTTAATTTCCGCTGTCAGCGATAAAAATTTCAAAACCGTTATTGAGCTTTTTCCGAAAGAGATTAGAAATGGACTTTTTCCTGTGGGAAGGCTTGATAAAGACACCTGTGGACTTCTTTTAATAACAGATGACGGTGATTTTTCATTCAAAATGACCGAGCCTAAATTCGGTATTGAAAAGCAATATTTTTTCCGTGCCTTTGGAAAAATTTCCGATGATGATTTAAAAAAGCTTATGGAGGGTGGAAATCTTTTCGGAAATTTTGAAAAGGCAAGACCCGCTTTTTTATCAAATATTGTTTCAAGCGATGTTGAGCACGACATTGAGCATATTCCCGAAAAGGAGCGTGCTCATGCGATAAAAAATCCTAAAGGGCCTACTTTTTCTGCGGTTATAACTGTAACCGAAGGCAAAAGGCATGAGGTTAAGCTGCTTTTAAAATCAATTGGCTGTAAGATTTTTTATCTTGAAAGAATCGCTATGGGAGATTTTTTGCTCGATTCCATGCTCAAAAAAGGTGAATTTCGTGAGCTTAATTCAAATGAGCTTGAACTTGTTGAAAAATATAAAAAGGCTGTTTTTTGATTTAAACAAAAAACCGACAAAGCAGTAGCTTTGTCGGTTTTTTAAATCGAAAGTTATGTAAGGCTTAATTAAAGTATATGTATACCCTTTGTTTCACATTCCGAAACCATTT
>CAZEKU010000045.1:0-9265 GCA_964512935.1 uncultured Oscillospiraceae bacterium
ATGGCAATAAAGTAAAGAAGGCAAGCATTGTTCACGGTGCCTGCGCACCTGTACCCCATCACTGCACCGATGCCGAAAGATATCTTGAGGGCAAGGAGCTTACTCCCGATGTAGCAAAGAAAGCTGCCGAATATGCTCTTGAGGGCGCAGTTGCAATGGAGAAAAACGAATACAAAATCAAGCTTGCAAAAGTAATGGTAGAAGATTCCCTTAACTTCTGATAAACCCCTATTTCTGCGTAGAACACAGCATCCGACAGAATTATGCTGTCGGATGCTGTGGAATTTACGCACTGTTAAAAAGTAGAATTAAAAGGGCTACAAGCTTTGACAAAGTAATAGAGTATGCTGCAATGGAGAAGCTCAGAAAACTTCCGGAAAACATTGACGGAATAGGAAGTGTGAAAGAGCCTAACTGCGGAGATGTGCTTACGGTGGCAATTTCCACAAAGCGTGAAATAATAACCGAAATAGGCTATAACATCACAAAAGAGGCCTGCCCTCCGGTTTATGCCTGTGCATCCTGCGCAGCAATTCTTGCAAAAGGAAAGGCTGTTATGGAAGCCTATTTGATCACTGCTAAGGATATCGAAAAGCTCCTTTCGGAAGATGGAGAGCTTAATAAAGAGCATATACACTGTGCTCAAATGGCAGAGCTTGCACTTAAAAATGCCATTGTAGATCACGCAAAAAGAATAAAAGAAAACGCATAAGGTGGTTAATCCTTATGCGTTTGAAAATCATTTTTTAAGAAGGTCAATCTGCATTTTTTTGGTTATACCATAATGGTCGAAAAGAACCGAAACAGCCTTGTCGGAATCTCTTTCTGCAATGGCATTTAGATAATCACGGTGGAAATCAACAATATGCTTTTTGATGTTTTCGGGATTTTCGTGTTTCATAAACTGAAGGCGCATATAGCGAATATGCGGCAGAAGATTATTGAGTATTTTACTGAGCCTTGTGTTATCACAGTGGTTCAAAATATACTGATGGATATTACCGCTTATAAGTGAGGCACTTTCGAAATCCGAGTTTAAGGCGACCTCGGTAAGCTTAGATGTAAGCTCGGAAAGTTCTCTTATGTTTTCATCGCTTGCGTTAGATATAAAATGACGAACAGCGGTGCTGTCTAAAATTGAGCGGAGCTCATAAATTTCACAGATATCCTTTTCCGTAAGAATTCGTACCGACATTCCGACATTCGGTGTATAAACCACAAGCTCTCCTTCGGAGGCAAGTTGTGAAAGTGCGGAACGAACAGGGGTTCTGCTCATTTCAAGCTCAGCACAAAGCTTGCGCTCAATTAAAAGCATACCCTGAGGATATTCGCCGGTTTCAATTTTAGATGAAATATAGTTATAAGCTTCTGTCACTTTACTGTTTTGGTCGTATATATATTTTATGTCCATGAATAATGAAGTCCTTTACAATTATTGGTAGCTATATATAGTATATACCCTTTACAAAAAAAATCAAGAATTCAAAGAGAAAGGAATGACTGTGGTTTTGGAAAGATTAGGCGGAATTGTGCTTGCAGCAGGCGTTTCTTCAAGAATGGGCGATTTTAAGCCCCTTATGAAAATAGGGGATAAAACTATGATCGAAAGAGTTATTTGTGGTATGCAAAATGCAGGAGCTCAAAAAATCGTAGTTGTAACGGGTTATAACCATGAGAAAATAGAAAATCTGCTGAAAAATGAGAATGTAATCTTTGCATATAATAAAGATTTTGCAAGTACGGAAATGTTCGATTCAATAAAAATCGGGCTTGAAAGAATATCCGGATTTTGCAGGAAAGTAATAGTTTGCCCTGCAGATGTGCCCTTAGCTGATACCGAAACCATTAGAAAAATGGCGGCAAAAGAGGGCTCCTTTATAAGACCTGTGTTCGGTGAAAAACATGGTCATCCGATTATAATGGACGGAAATATCCTCGGAAGAATTTGTGAATACAAAGGAGAAAAAGGTCTTTCGGGTGCAATAAAGGAATGCAATATCGAAATTACCGATATTGAGGTAAACGATGAAGGTGCATTTATGGATGCGGATACGGCTGAAAATTACGAAAGCCTTTTAAAATATTATGAAAAAAGCTTTGGAGAAAAGCCTCAGCTCGGAATAGATGTGAAAATAAGTCTCAGAGCGGAAACGCTTTTTTGCAATCAACAGACAGTACAGCTTTTAGAGCTTGCAGATATAACCGGTTCACTTCAAGCCGCCTGCAAATGTATGCACATATCCTATTCAAACGGAATAAATGCAGTAAAAAAACTTGAAAATTCCCTTGGTTTCAAGGTTTTGGAACGAAACTGCGGAGGAATAGGCGGAGGCTCTTCAAAATTCAGTGAAGAAGGTTGGAGATTTGTAAGTGCATATAAAGAGATGACCGAAAAAATAGTTGATTATGCGCAAAAAACCTTTGAGGAAATGCGTGAAAAATTCTGATATAAATGAGGATTTAAGATGGAAAAATCGGGATTTGAATTAACCGTTAAAATCAAATTCGGAAACGGAATGTTAGGTCCGGGAATAATTGATTTTTTAGAGCTTGTCGGAAAAACGGGTTCAATGCAAAGTGCCTGTGAGGAAATGAAAATGTCCTATTCAAAAAGCTGGAGACTTATATCATATGCGGAAAAAACAGTTGGAATTCCGCTGCTCATAAGAGAATCCGGTGGAAGTCAAGGCGGAGGCTCAACTCTTACAAAAGAAGCGGAGGATATAATCAAAAGCTACCGTGAATTTGTGAAAGAAACATTGAGCGTAGCGGATGATAAATATAACGAAATATTCGGAAAATTTTTTTAAGAGCGATATTCTCCTGCGGAAAGGACGAAAAATGAGAGGAATATATCTTTTCAGACATTGCAAACCAGATTTTGAAAACGGTAAATTCATTTGTCTTGGACAAAATACTGATATATCACTTTCCGAAGACGGAAAAAATATGGCAAGGGAATATAAAAACTGCGTTTCACCGAAATATATTTCCGCCTTTTATACAAGTCCTATGAAAAGATGCAGAGAAACAGCCGTGCTCATTTCAGATGGGCGCTGGAAAATCTGCGTGGAACCGATGCTCACAGAGCTTGATTCCGGTGAGTGGGAGGGACTTTCTCACGATGAAATAAAAAGAAAATATCCCGAAATATGGAAAGCAAGACAGAAGGGTGAGCACATAACACCACTCGGTGGCGAAAGCGATGAGCACGGGTTTGAACGGATGAAAAAAGCTCTGCTCAAAATTCTTTCGGAAACAGACGGGAATCTTGCGGTGGTAAGTCACGGAGCACTTATAAATTCTTTTTGCAGATTTTGCGAAAAGGATGAGCACGCAAATATAAATGAGGGGAAAATCGGTTTCGGAAATGTAAGCACAGTGCTTTTTGACGGGAAGAATTTTTTGCTTACCGCAAGAAATATAAAGCCGGACAGCGCTCCCGAAAAGGATTTTTCGGAAAAGCTTTTTTCGGATTTTAATGTGCCCGAAAATATAAAGGCACATTGTAAAAAAACCGAGGAAAAGGCAATGGAAATGGAAAAAATGCTCAGAAAAAACGGTGTTTTTTTAAATTCAGAGGTAATAAGTGCCGGAGCGTATCTCCACGATATTTTGAGAGCACAGCCTAATCATTCCGAAGAAGGTGCAAAACTTCTCAGAAAAAACGGTTATTTGGCTGTAGGAGATACAATATTCTTCCACGGAGGAGGCTTTTCGGAAAGCAAATTTGATGAAAAAAAGCTTGTGTATCTTGCGGATAAATATATAAGAAAAACAGATGAAGTTACCCTTGAAGAAAGGTTTAAAAAAAGCCTTAAAAAATGTAAGAATGAAAAAGCAATTGAAATGCACGCTTTGCGTGAAAAAGAGGCAAAAGCGGTCGAAAAAGAATATAAAGAGCTTTTATCGGTGAAAGGAGCAGAGCAATGAGAAACTTACTTAAAAAACTTAATGAGGAAATTTCAAGCGGAAATTCGGCGGTACTTGTAACTGTAGTTGCAAGCAGCGGCTCTACACCACGAGGAGCAGGTGCTCGTATGTTAATTACAAAAAAGGGACATATCTGCGGAACCATAGGAGGGGGCGCAGTTGAATATAGAAGTGAACAAATAGCAGCGGAGGTTCTTGAATCTAAGGGTTCAAGAAACGAACATTTTCGTTTGCATCCAAACGATGTAGCGGATATAGGAATGATATGCGGCGGAAATGTGGATGTATATTTTAAATATATTCCCGAAAACGACTGCGATACAAAGAAAATAGCAGAAGAAGCCGAAAAGCTTTTTGAAAAAGGCGAGCAATCTTGGATAATAACAGAGCAGACCGAAGGAAAGCTTTTCTTGTTTGGAAAGAAAAGCGGAGCAATAGGCAGAGAAATTCCAAGCGAGGTAATAGAATCTCTTGAGGCAAAGCCCGTACAATGTATTTTGGAAAACAAAAACTATTATTGCGAAAGACTTGTTGAGGCGGGAAAGGTTTATATTTTCGGCGGTGGACATGTTGCACAGCAGCTTGTACCTACTCTTGCAAGAGTGAATTTTACTCCGGTTGTAATAGAGGACAGAGAGGATTTCACAAATCCGAATCTTTTTGAAAATCTTTGTGAAACAAGGCTCATAAAAATGGAGGATATTGGAAAACTTGTTCCTGAAATAACCGAGGATGATTACATTTGTGTTATGACAAGAGGACATAAGGACGATTACGAGGTACAGCGTGAAATGCTTAAAACTCCGGCAAATTATATAGGCGTTATAGGAAGCAAGCATAAAATCGCAGGGGTCAATGCAAGGCTTATGAATGATGGTTATACTGAAAAGGACATCGCAAGAATAACAACTCCCATAGGAATAGATATTCTTTCGGAAACTCCTGCGGAAATAGCTGTATCAATAACTGCACAGCTTATAGAGGTGCGTGCAAAGCGCAGCGGTGCAAAAAGAAAATGAGAAAACTTTTTCTTGAAGGAAACTCAAAAATCGGAAAATCAAGTATGTTATTATCGGAGCTTAAAAATGCACTTTTATATGCAGATGGCTTTTGTACGGTGAGACTTCTTGATAAAAACAAAAAAACAACTGGATTTAAACTTATAAAAGCATCGGAATATGAATATGTCGAAACCGATTTTAAATCGGATGATGAAACGGTGTTTTTGAAATTCGATGAAAAAGAAGTTTTCCGTAAAGAGGTTTTTTCAAATTGCGGTATGAAATATCTTGAAAAAACCGCCGATTCAAAATTTTTTATCCTCGATGAAATAGGAGGCGGAGAGCTTTTAGAGGATTGCTTTTTTGAAAAACTTATATCCGTGCTCAAAGGAAATGTACCCTGCATTGGCGTGCTCAAAAGTGAAAAGAACAGTGAACTTTTCGCTAAAAAAGTTTTGCAAAGCAAAATTTATAAAGAGAGATATGAGTACATAAGAAAAATAATGCGTGCTCAAAATGATGCCGCTGTTTGCAATATGGATATTGAAACAAAAAAGCGTGCTCAAGAGCTTATTCTCGAATGGAAAAGAAATATAGAAAAGGAGGGCGAAAATAATGTGGGAGCTTTATGATAGGCTTATTGATGAAATTCCGGCAGATATAAAGCTTAAAAGTGTAACCGTAGGACTTACATGGACTGCGGTGGAATCTTCCGAAAATGCTTTAGGACTTGCTATGACAACGGATGTGCAAACCTTACCGCAAAATATGAAAATCACTGAAAATATGTCCTTAAAAGATGCTGCGGCAATAGTAAAATCATGGAATTTTGTGGAGGCAGGTATAGGAATGGCAGCCATAAATTCCTGGTATAACAGCATAGAAAGGCTGAATGAACTTTCGTCAAGACAGTGCGACAGCAGATTTTGCACCTTTGATATGGACCTTGAAAATAAAAAAGTTACTATGATAGGTCATATGAGATATCCCGAAGGCATATTCGACAAAACAAAAACTTTTAATATTTTAGAGCGTACACCACGAAACGGAGATATTCCTGACAGCGCCTGCGAATATTTTCTTCCGGAAAGCGATGTGGTAATTATCACAGGAAGTGCGTTTGTAAATAAAACAATGCCGAGACTTTTAGAACTTTCAAAAAATGCGAAGGTGATAATTACAGGCCCGAGCACCCCAATGTCAAAAGAACTTTTTTCAATGGGTGCGGATAGGGTAGCGGGCCTTGTGGTAACAGAAACAGAGCAAATGCGAAAATATGCCGAATCCGGAAGTTTTGGACCGCCTTATGCGCTGGGTGAAAGATATTTTCTCGATAAGGAGAGCAATGTTTAATGGAAAAGAATAAGAATCTGAAGATATTCATTGCTTTTGCCTTTTTAATTTTTCTTATGGTAATATCGCTTTTTATAGGAAGATACGGAATATCTGCAAGGGAAATTTTTCTTGCAATGATAGGAAAAGAAAATAACGAAAGGGCAATGATAATTCTTTTCGGAATAAGACTTCCACGAGTGCTCCTTGCGGTAATGGTCGGATTTTGCCTTTCATCCGCAGGAGCGGTTTATCAGGGAGTGTTTCATAATCCGATGTCATCTCCGGATATTCTCGGAGCATCTAACGGAGCTGCATTCGGAGCAGCGCTTGCGATACTTATGGGATTTTCGGGAAATGCGGTAACAGGATTTGCTTTTGGATTCGGACTTTTAACCGTGGGAATAATATATGTGATAAGCGAGCGTGCACATGATAAAAAGGCGGTAACCTTGATACTTTGCGGAATAATGATAAGCTCACTTTTCTCTGCGGGAACTTCATTTATAAAGCTTGTGGCAGACCCTTCGGATCAGCTTCCTGCAATTACATATTGGCTTATGGGGAGCTTGTCGGGTGCAAAGCTTGAACAGGTGGCATATGCCGTAATTCCGATGGCTGTGGGGCTTTTGCCGATGTTTTTGCTCCGCTGGAGGATAAATATACTCACCCTTGAAGACGATGAATCAAGGGCACTTGGAGTGGATATAAAAAAGCTTCGTTTTATAATGATTATCTGCTCTACGCTTGTTACCGCAGCCTCGGTTTCGGTAAGCGGAATGATAGGTTGGGTGGGACTTGTGATACCTCATATGGCAAGAAAGCTTGTGGGCTGCAATTATAAATATCTTCTTCCCACAAGTGCAATTTTAGGCGGAAGTTTTTTGCTTTTAGTGGATAATGTATCAAGAAACCTTTTTGCAACGGAAATACCCATAGGAATACTTACGGCAGTCATAGGCGCTCCGTTTTTCATAAGCATGATACTTAGAAAGGAAAATTTATATTGAGTATTGTAATTGATGAATTAAGCTTTTCATACGATAAAAAGCCTGTGATCGACAAAATCAGCTTTGAGGCAAAAAATGGAGAGCTTATATCTGTGCTCGGTCCAAACGGAACAGGAAAAAGCACCCTTTTTAAATGTATTATAGGTACTCTTTCGGGATACAGCGGAAGTATAAGCATAGACGGAAAAGAGGCAGCGGCAATGAGTGCTGTTGAGCTTGCGAAAAAAATAGCCTATATCCCTCAAATACACTATTCATCATTTAATTATACAGCTGCGGATATGGTTTTAATGGGTACCGCAAATACGGTGCATGGATTTTCTTCACCTAAAAATGAGGAAATAGAGCGAATGAATAACGCATTTGAAAAGCTTGGAATATCAAATCTTAAAAACAGAAGCTTTCCAAGCCTCAGCGGAGGTGAACAGCAGCTTGTTCTTATGGCAAGGGCAATGGCACAAAATGTTCACATATGGATTTTGGACGAGCCCTGCGCAAGCCTTGATTTCGGAAACCAAATAAGGGTTCAAAAACAGCTTAAAGCTCTTGCAAAAGAGGGCTATACAATAATACAGTCCACCCATAATCCGGATCAGACCTTTATGTTTTCCGATAAGGTTGTTGCATTAAAAGGCGGAAAGATAATTGCAAGCGGAACAGCCGCAGAGGTTATCAATAAAGAAACGGTGAGCAAACTTTACGAAATAGAAACCGATGTTGAAAGTATTCACGATGATAAAATAAGAGTTTGCATTCCAAAATTTATTTAAGGATAATTTTTGTTTTCGTTATTTCAAAATGAAAATAACGAAAAAATAAAAGGAGGAAATAAAATGAAAAAAACAGTGGCATTTATTTTGGCGGTTTTAATGTTTTGTCTGCTGATGTGCTCATGCAGTCAAAAAGCAAATGACAATTCAAAAAACAATGAAACAAAAACGAGGAGCTTTACGGATTCTCTCGGAAGAACGGTGGAGATACCCGAAAATATCACAAAGGTAGCGGTAAGCGGTCCTCTTTCACAGATAGTTTTCTATTCATTTGCACCGGAGCTTTTGGTGGGTGTAAGCGATAAATGGGACGATGAGATAAAAGAATATATTCCGAAAGAATATCTTGAACTTCCGGTGTTAGGACAGCTTTATGGAGGAAAAGGTGAACTTAATCTCGAAGAATTGCTTGCGAGCGGGGCGGAAATAGTTGTGGATATCGGTGAGGCTAAAGAAAGTGCAAAGGATGATCTTGATGCACTTCAAAAGCAAACCGGAATACCTTTTGTTCATATAAGCGCATCAATAAAAAATATGGGTGACACATACAGAATTTTAGGTGAGCTTTGCGCTCTTTCGGAAAGGGCAGAGGTGTATGCCACCTATTGCGAAAGGATATATGAAAGAACCGAAAATATTATGGAATCCGTAGGCGAGGATAAAAAAGCAAGAGTGCTTTATTGCCTTGGAGAAAACGGATGTAATGTTGTGGCAAAGGGAGCTTATCATGCAGAAGTTATTGATATGCTCTGTGAAAATCTTGCGGTTTTGGAGGATGTTTCCTCTAAAGGAAGCGGAAACGAATGCGATTTTGAGCAAATTATGAATTGGGACCCGGATGTAATAATATTTGCACCGGACAGTATATATGAAGAGGCATTAGCGGATAAACAGTGGCAAAGCCTTAAAGCGGTTCAAAACGAGAAAGTGTATGAAGTGCCTTACGGCCCTTATAACTGGATGGGTTTTCCTCCGTCGGTACAAAGATATCTCGGAATGATGTGGCTTTGCAAAGTTCTTTATCCGGAATATGCGGATTATGAGCTTGAATCAGAGGTTACCGATTATTTTGAAATGTTCTATCACATAAATATCACCACTGAGCAGTATGCAAAGCTTATCGGAGAATAAATTTTAAAATAAAAACCGCCCGAATTCGGGCGGTTTTTAATTATGCTTCATCAAGCTGTTTATAGGTTTTAAATATGATTATTGCGGA
>CAZEKU010000046.1:0-9250 GCA_964512935.1 uncultured Oscillospiraceae bacterium
TTTCCTTTTAGCGTGTTTACATGGACGAGCACCGGTTTTTTTATACTTTTTGCTCTATTAAGTGTTCTTATTAGCATATCAACATCGTGACCGTCAACAGGTCCGAGATATGTGAATCCAAAATGCTCAAAAGTGTTGCTTGAATAGAACATATCCTTAAAAAATGTTTTTATTGCGTGCAAAACAGAGTATATCTTTTTTCCGACTACAGGAGTTTTCAAAAGAGTGTGCTCAACATTGTCTTTGAAGCGGAAATATCCCTCTTTGGAACGTATTTTTGTCAGGTATTTGGCCATTGCACCTACATTAGGTGAGATGCTCATTTCGTTATCGTTGAGCACCACCACAAGATTAGTACCGCTTCTTCCCGCATTGTTCATAGCTTCAAAAATCATTCCACCGGAAAAAGCTCCATCACCAACTACTGCAACAACGCAATCATCGCTTTTGGATATCTTTTTTGCCTCTGCAATTCCTAAAGCTGCGGAAATCGACGTGCTCGCATGTCCTGCAACAAAAAGGTCGTGTTCACTTTCAGCTGATTTAGGAAAACCGGAAAGTCCACCCTCGGTACGAATTCCGGTTATATCTCTGCCTGTAAGAATTTTATGACTGTAGCACTGATGGCCCACATCCCAAATTATCGGTTCTTGAGGCGAATTAAAAACATAGTGGAGCGCAACCGTAAGCTCTACTGCACCAAGATTTGATGCAAGGTGTCCGCCCGTTTCTGAAACCTTTGATATAATTTCGTCACGAAGCTCCGCACAAAGCTCGTTCAGACAGTCAATATTAAGTTTTTTGATATCTTCGACAGCTTTTATGCTTTCAAGAATTTCGTGTTTCATTTATCTCTCCGTTTATTTCATTCTAATAACAAGGAAATCTAAAAGTTCATTTAAATTTGATGTATCTAATCCGTTTTCATCAAGTTTTAAAAGTATATTTTTTGCATCGTCAATATGCTGCAAAGCATCTTTTCTTGCCTTTTCAAGTCCATGTACTTTTACATAGGAATTGAGTTCACAGGTTTCGTAATCTCCGTCAAAATCGAGAATATCATCTATTATCTGAAAGGCAATACCGAATTCTTCAGCATAAGTTTCACAAAGCTTGCAAAGCTCATCATTGATTCCTGCTACATAGCATCCCATGAGCACCGCAGCTTTTATGAGCGCACAGGTTTTAAGTTTATGGATAAGCTCTATATTTTCGGGAGTAATTTCTTTTTTTGCGGCCTCAAGGTCTAAGACCTGTCCGCCAACCATACCTCTATATCCTGCTAAATTCGAAAGTACTTTTATAGCTTTTATCGCCCTGTCCGGATATTTTTTTGCAGAATCACTTTCGGAAATAGAGCTGAAAGCATGTGTCAAAAGTGCATCACCTGCAAGAAGTGCATTCGCTTCACCGAATGCAATATGACAGGACGGTTTTCCTCTGCGCATATCATCGTCATCCATACAGGGAAGGTCATCATGTATCAAAGAATATGCCTGAATACATTCCACTGCAACAGAATAAGGCAGCACATCTTCGGTTTCACATCCGAACATTCTTGCAAATTCAAGGGTCAATATTCCTCTAAGGCGTTTTCCGTCCAATGCAGAATATCTCATGGCCTCAATTATCTTTTTATATTCGTAGGCGGAAGAACAAAACTGTTCTTCCACCGCTTTATCTATAATATTTTTATCATCAACAAGAAAAGCCATTTTTCCCTCCGATTCAGTCTGCCTCAATTTTTTCTATCTCAAGCTTTGCTTCATTAAGTTTCTTTTGGCAAAGCCTGCTAAGTTCAATTCCCTCTTTAAAAAGCTTTATAGAATCATCAAGAGAAATATCTTCAGATTCAAGCTTTTCATTGATATCGGCAAGTCTATTTAATGCTTCTTCAAATTTTATTTCCTTTTTCAAAATGAAATTCCTCTTTCTTCCTTTTCTTTTACATCTGCCCTTATAATTCCATCGCTAAAATGGATATCTATAATATCACCGACATTTATTTTGGCTACAGAGGTTATTTGCTTTTTATCCTTTTCTACTCGACAAACCGACTTAGCCAATAGCTTTGCCGGATTTTTAGAATCAAGCTTTGTAAGAGCCAACGAAAAGCTTGATTCTTTAGCAAAAATTCTGCTTTTATATAAAAACCTTGTTTTTTCTGACAAAGCATTTATTTTTTCCTGTTGTTTTGCAAAATAAGCATCTGTAAAGCTTTTTGACTTAACAGACTTAAATCCATCAAGCATATCCGCATATTTATCACATTTTCGCTCTATAAAATCATGCATCCATTCAAGATTATCATCAAAAACCTGACGGAGTGAATTTATATCGGGACTTACAAGCTCTGCTGCAGCAGAAGGTGTCGGTGCACGCATATCTGCTACAAAATCGCATATAGAAAAATCTGTTTCATGTCCGACTGCTGAAATTATCGGTGTTTTACAGGCAAAAATTGCTCTTGCGAGAGCCTCATCGTTAAATGCCGAAAGGTCTTCGGAGCTTCCTCCCCCTCTGCCTATGATTATAACATCGGGTTTCACCGTACTGTCTTGTTTTTTAACTGCAGATAAAAGCTGTGCCGGAGCATCATCTCCCTGTACCGATACAGGCGTGAGCACAATTTTTGCCACAGGCCATCTTCTTGTGAGCACATTTATTATATCCTGTAGTGCAGCACCGTTTGCAGATGTTATGACACCTATCTTTTCAGGATATTCAGGAAGTGTTTTTTTATATTTGCTGTCGAAAAGTCCCTCTGATTCTAAACGATTTTTCAGCTGCTCAAAAGCAAGTTGTCTTGCACCTATTCCATCGGGCTGAATATCATAAACATAAAGTTGACATGAGCACGACTTTTGATAAACAGAAAGGTCACATCTCAATATCACCGACATTCCGTTTTCCGGCTTAAAGCGTATTCTTTCAGCATAACTTCTGAACATAACACAGTTTATCTCGGAAGTTTCATCCTTTATTGAAAAATAAAAATGTCCCGAATAAAAATTCGCTTTGAAATCGGTTATCTCGCCTTTTATATAAAGTCCCGAAAGCTTTTTATTTTCATCAATATATGATTTTAGATAGGAGGTTATCTGTGTAACCGTAAGAATATTAAAACCTGCCACAGATTATCCCCCTTTCGATATCATTTTTTAGATGCAATTGCTGTAAGCACGGCAATTCCCGCAGCATTATCCGAAGAAAATTCCGGTTTTGCAAAGATTCCACTGTATTTTTCTTCAATACTTTTTCTTATGATTTTATTTGACATAACTCCACCGGCGTAAACTAAAGGGACATTTCCGTACTCCGAAATAAGTGCATTTGTCATTCCGCAAAGTGCAGCTTCAATAGATTTTAAGCAAAAAAGCGCTATATCTTCCGGTTTTTCACCCGAATCAAGCATTTTCTTGCACTTATTTTCAACTCCCGAAAGGCAACATTCCATTCCTTTCATGGTGGGTTTTATTTTAAATTCAGCAGTACTTTTGAGCGCAAGCTCTTCGAGATATTTTCCCGCAGGAAAAGGTAAACCGAGCATTACTCCGACTCTGTCAACAGCTTGTCCTGCTTTCAAATCGCAAGAACCCGATACCTTTTCGCATTTTATTATTCTTTCGCTATCCGGTGTTACTAAAAGTGCTTCGGTAGTTCCACCCGAAAGATGAAATGCAATAAATTTCTCATTTAAAAGATCAAGCCTATCTGCCGAAAAAAGTGCAGCGGCAATATGTCCCTGCTGATGAGAAAACTCATATCGAGGAACATTGAGCACCGCTGAAACGGTTTTTGTAACCATATCCCCTACAAGAAAACAAGGCATATACGATCCATCTATATCTCTCGGTCTTGTTGAAACACCTATTGACTCGATTTTATATCTGTTTCCGTCAATAAGCTTTTCAACTATTTCTCCGAGCTGCTTTACATGTGCAAAAACCGCATCGGACTGACGAAGTCCTATTTCTCCGTTTTTAACGGGGAGGAGCTTTTTGCATTGGGTAATTTCATTTTTTTCCTCATCATATAAAGCTGCCGATGTTGTATAATTGCTTGTATCTATACCGAGAAACATTATTCTTCAGATCCTTCGCTCATCTTTTTATATACTGCACCGAGGATTCCATTTACAAATGAAGGGTCATCGTCACCGCAATAGGTTTTTGCAAGTTCAACCGCTTCGTTTATTGAAACGCTTGCAGGAACCTCCTCGCTGAAATTATACATTTCGCATACGGAAATTCTGAGAATTGCAAGGGTTGCCTTTGCCATTCTTCCGGGTTTCCAATGGTTTGAGCATGCTGCGATAATTTCGTCTATCTCATCACGCTTTTCAATGGTAGTTCTTGCAAGTTCTTTTGCAAATGAACCGTCCGGGAGAGCAAGATCTCTTCCCTCAGCAGCATTTTCAAGGATATAATCAAGTCCTTCGCTGTGAAAGCTGCTCTCAAAAACAATTGCAAATGCGATTTCTCTGGCTTCTTTTCTTGTCATTTTATAATCCTCCAATAAAAAACCTCCCCGTTTTTACCGAGGAGGGAAAACTCGCTTTTAATTTTCAAACAACATAATTTTGCAAAAAATATTATATCACTATTAAATATGTTTAACAATAGAAAAAACTAAATTTTATGCAAAATTTTTATGAATATACAAAAAAGGAAAGACCGTTTTACGGTCTCTCCTTTTTTGTATTTTACTTATTAACTTCCACTATTGATATATTTTCAACCGGAACAGAAGTTTCTTTTATTATTGCCTCTTTTATCACCGCTGCCTCAGTAGGAAGGAGTCCTTCTGTTTGAACCATAACATCCGCATATTCTCCTGAAATATATACAATACAGTCCTCAAATCCCTTTGCTTTTATCATGGTTTCAATCTTATTTTCAAGCTCCATATTCTGAGCTATCTCGCCTGCTTTTTGAGCAAGCACCGATACCTGTTCCTCATCCTCTTTTGCAACACCGTAGAGATTTTCAATAGTAGCAACTGCCTCATCACGAGATTGTTTTCTTGAAACACGAGCCTCACTGAAATATGCTGCTACATCCGTTATGTTTTCATCTGCATTTCCCTCTACAAGAATTGAATCTCCGTAATTTTTACCTGTTTCTAAAAATCCATCCATATCTCCGGCGGCATAAAGATAATTTACATAAACCGCTGCAGTAAGCATCAGTACCATAGATGCGACCGCTATATGCTTTTTCTTTAATGAAAATCTAAACTTTTTTCCTTTCAGTTCTTTTGCAAAACCGAAAATCCCCTTCTTACTTTTTTCCGGTTCAATCGGGAGCTCAACGCTCTCATAATTATTGATACTTGTCATTGTTTTTCCTCCTTATATCCATTATGCCATTTCGGCAACGCTGACTTTATTTGATGGTATATCAAGCAGAGCGCATATAGCCTCTATTATTTTCTCTCGAACAAGTGCATTTCCTCCGCCTTCGCACACGACAAGAACTCCTCTTATTTTTGCCTCATCCGCTTTGATAAAAATAGGTTCCTCTCCGTTTGCACCATCAATTATGACAAACTCAAATTCGCTTTCGGTTTCCGTGTCACCATTTGTTTCTGAGCTGTTTTTTGCATAAAAAAACTCCTTTGTGGATTCATATGTAACGGTGATATCCGTTTCTCCCGCTCCGTTTATTTTAGAAACAGCTTCTTCAAGTCGATTTTCAAGTTCCGTTTCCCGCTCCGAAAAATCAATTTGAAAGTTTTCTTCGGATTTATATGTTTCAGCATTGCTTTTCTGAAACAATTCCGAAAGAACTATCAAAACTATTCCGCATATTCCGAGCAAAACTATCCACAAAGCTTTTTTGTTTTTAATTTCTGAAAGCCATTCTTTTATTTTTGAATCGATTTTCTTAATTTCTTCCATTTTATTTTTCTCCGGAAATCTGTATTTCGGGTCTTACACCTGTTTTTTCATAAATTTTTTCTTCAAGCAAATCTGCGTTTCCCATTTCATTAAAAGTCAATGTGAATTTGATAATGTTTATGCTGCCGTCATTTAAAATATTAACCTTTACAAAAATATCTTCTGTATTTACTCCTTCTTCTTTTAAAACCTCCTTTACCGAATTGACAATTTCATCCTCAATATATTTTTCGGAATTTTCATTAAACATATTTTCACTGTATTCCTCATTCTCGATATCTTCCAATTCATTTTTAAAAACATCAATATCAAAAGAACCTATTTCTGAAAGAGGCGCTAAAATAACACAAAGAACAAATACGCAAAAAACCGTTTTATATGTTTTTTGTAAACTTCCTTCCGGAAGTAATATATCCATTATTCCTCCTGCTATTGATGCACAGCAAACAGAAAAAGCCCATGTTTTTACACTTTCCATTTATTTCACTCCTATCATCAGCATTATCGAAACAGAAAATATAAACATAATTGAAGTCATCGCAATAAGCGCAAGCATTATTCCCATAACTGCGGAAGCTGCACTTAACATTGACGACAAGCTTTTATTTCCAAAGGCATCCCCTATTCCCGAAGAAATCGAAAGGCAAATTTTCCACGATAGAAGTGATACTATCGCCGGAAGAAATATTGCTGCTATGGCAACTATTGCATAGGCTCCGAGAATGTTTTTTGTTATTTCAAGACAGCCTCTTACAGTTGAAAGAGCATCCGACACAGTTCCTCCGACAATAGGAATAGCTGTTCCGATAACAAGCCTTGCTGTTTTTGAAAATGTATTATCCCCTGCTGAAGATATAAGTGTTCCGAGTCCGAGTATGCCCGAAAATACAGTTGTTGCAGCTGTCAAAATCCAAACCGCAAAGTTTTTTACCGTCTTTGAAATTTCTCCGACATTTACATATGACACCGAAGAAACTACACACATTGCAATATAGATACATATAAGTGGCAATATTATTTCACTTGAAAGTCTTGATAATACAGTTGATGCACTTAGTAAAAGTGTTCTGAATCCTATTGCAGATGAAATATTTCCGGATGCAACTATTGCTGATGAATATATAGGAATAAACCCGAGCATAAAATTTGAGCATTCTTCTATTACATCCGATGAATACTGTATTACATTTTTCATTGGCACAAGAATTATTGATGAAACTGAAACCGTGGTAACCGCTTTTGCAACCTTTCCAGTCTGTGAAAAGTTTTCACAGAGATTTTGCATTACAAAGCAAATTATTGCACAGGCTGTTACCGAAAGTATTGCTTTAAACGGTTCTTTAAGCTTTGATAAAAAACTTTGAAACACAAGCTCTGCAATATCTATAAAAGAAAGCGACGCAAGTTTCTCGGATGATATTCCATCAACTCCTATTTTTCTTAAAAATTCTATTGTTTCCTCCGAAAGAGCATCTGTAAAACCGCTTTTTTCAGCCGTTTCAAGCTGTTTCTCAACTGTTTCACTGTATGATCCGGAAAGGAAGAATGCAAAAATCAAAACTAAAATAACAATTTTTTCTTTCATATAAATATAAGTTCTTTTACTATTTCTATAATTTCCGAAAAAAGCGGCAACGATATCAAAAGTATAACTGTCTTACCCGCAAAATCTATTTTTGATGCTATGGAGCTTTGTCCGCAGTCTATACAGGCTTCGGTTGCAATTTTGCTGACCATACATATTCCAAAACAGCGAAAAAGTATTTCAAAATTCTTTTCATTTATTCCCGAAATCGAAATAAGTTCTTTTATGTAAGAAAATATCTCAGAAAGAAATCTAAGACTCATCATAAGCAGCAATATTCCCGCAGAAAGTGCTGCGGCAAAAGCAAATTCGGGCTTGTACTGTTTTAAAATTATTATCGCAGATGCTGCTACAATTCCGACTCCTGCAATTACAAATATCTCATTCATAATCCGAAAACCGATTTTACTGTATCGAAAAGGTCGCTTATTTCATTTATGAGCATCATGAGCACCGCTATCAGACCTGCTAATGTAGTCATCATTGCCTGTTCTTCTCTTCCTGAGCGTATGAGCACCTGGTTGAGCACCGCCACTATTATTCCCACCGCTGCGATTTTAAAAATCATATCAACATCCAAAATATTACCTCCTCGATTTTTAAATCATGACAATCACTAAAAACGCTCCGAGCAAAATTCCGAAACACCTTGACAGCTTTGCTTTTGAAATAAGTGCATTTTCATTTTTCTCATAAAGCTCGCTGACCTTTTTTCGGCAAAATTCAAGCTCTTTTATCTGTTCCGATGCATCATATTTTCCAAGCACTGAAAACGCTTCCTGCAATATCATATTTGTTATTTTATCCGAGCAAAAACCATTGCTGTCCGAAACTTTTGCTATCATATCAAATTCCTCAGGTGATACAGACGAAAGAAATTTTTCTGTTTCCTTATCGCTGATTTTCGCACAGTTTTTAAGTATTTCCATGACGGCTGTATTTTCTTTATTTAAGCAAAGAATTATGTTTTTAAGCAAAAATTCCACTCTTTTCATATCTTTAAGGCAGGAAATATATTTATTACCGAAAAACAGTCCCAAAAAAGTTGCTGATAAAAAAACGAATATGAGTCCGAAAAATTTCATAAAAAAAGCTCCTTTTCGGTTACTATTTCATATATCTCATGGTTTTTATTTATAAAAATAAAAAATGAAAATATCTCTGTTTCCAAAAGCTTTTTTACAAAAGGTTTTTTTATAAAATCATTTTTATCCGCAGAATGTATACTTGCCACTATTTGACTTCCGCTTTTCATAGCAAACATTGCCGATGAAATATCATCTTCGTCACCGAATTCATCACATACGATTATTTCCGGTGACATTGAACGAACTGCGGATTTTATTCCATCGCTCTTTTTGAAACCGTTGAGCACCATCGCAGTACCTATATCAAAAGACGGTTTTCCGCTATATATACCTGCTATTTCCATACGCTCATCCACAACGGTAACGAAAAAGTTTTTACTTGCAGCTCTTGTAATATCTCGCAGAAGTGTTGTTTTTCCCGAACACGGAGGCCCTATTATGAGCATCCCACCTTTTCCGAAAAACGGTTCCACTTTTTCACAGATTCCTTTTATTTCATGTGGAATACGAATATTCAGAGCTGATATATCCTTTACCGTATGGATTTTTTTATCGGAATAAACAGCTGTTCCGCATATTCCTACTCTTATTCCTCCATCACAGGTTATAAATCCGTCGCAAATTTCATTTTTATATGTATGCACCGAATACTCACAGAGTGCAAAAAATGATTTA
>CAZEKU010000047.1:0-9123 GCA_964512935.1 uncultured Oscillospiraceae bacterium
CGCAAGATCCGTGAAGAGCTCCTCATCACGAACAAAGCCTTTCCATTTAAGATATTTTTCGTTTTCAGTCATTATTTAAAACCTCCGAAACTCAACGAACAAAGTTTGTGGTATCACGCTTTTCACTTTCGGGAGCTTTAATACCGGATTTTTTGCCCGCTTCAATACATTTAAGAAAATATGCCATATTTTTGCCGAGTATTCTCATGCACTGCATACCTTCTTTATCTTCGGGAACATCCGCTGCAACAGCACCATGAACCATATTCCAGTAATGTGATGAAATTATGGGCATTTCCGCAATGGCAGGATATTTGATAAGCTGATCATAGGCTGCGGTGGTACCGCCTCGTCTTGCTGCGGTTATAACTGCAGCAGGTTTAAGACGGAACACATCGCTCGGTGCGGAATAGAAAAGTCTGTCAAGGAAAGAGGTTATAGCACCGGAGGCTGCAGCATAGTGAACGGGTGTTCCGAAAACAAAGCCGTCGGCATTTTTTGCTCTTTGAGCAAATTCGTTTACAATATCGTTTTTAACGCATTTTCCGTTGCGGCTGCAATATCCGCAGGCCATACATCCGGAAATTGCATCTGTTCCGAGCCAAACAATGGAGGTTTCAACTCCTTCGTTATTAAGAGCGGTTTCAACCTCACGAAGTGCAGTATAGGTGGAACCGTTTTTATGGGGACTTCCGTTTACAAGCAATACTTTCATTGAACTTCAGAACTCCTTTTAATGAATAAAATAATACATTTTAATTATAGTACCAAAATATTGCAAAAGCAATTATAATTTGGAGTTTTTTAAATTGTACTTGTATTTATAGCTTAATATGTTATATAATAAATTGAATATATGTATCTTTATTTATGGGAGGAGAATTGCGAATGTTCTGTACATGTACAAGTATGGGCCTTATGGGAATAAACGCATATAAGGTCGCAGTAGAGGTGGATCTTTCGGAATCTTTTCCCGGTTTTGATATAGTGGGACTTCCGGATATTGCCGTAAAGGAATCCCGCGACAGAGTCCGCACCGCAATTATGAATAGCGGATACGATTTTCCTGTGGGAAAAATTGTAGTTAACCTTGCACCGAGCGATATTAAAAAAGCGGGCTCGCTTTATGACCTTCCGATACTTATAGGAATACTTCGTGCGGACGGTCAAATAAACTGTGATTTCAGAGGCTGTGCTTTTATAGGAGAGCTTTCGCTTGACGGAACGGTAAAACCCGTTACGGGAATACTTCCGATGGTTCTTGAGGCAAAAAGGCTTGGAATTGAAAAGATTTTTATTCCGTCGGGAAATGCGCCCGAGGGCAGCGTTGTTGAGGGAATAGAGGTCTATGCAGTGGATTCCGTTACGGATGTGGTGGCACATCTCTGTAAAGAAAAGGTGCTTGAACCCATTAAACCTATGGAATTTCATAAAAATCCGGCGGATTTTTATGAGGCTGATTTTGAGGATGTAAAAGGTCAGTATGAGGCAAAGCGTGCCCTTGAAATTGCAGCAGCCGGATTTCATAATATACTTCTCATAGGACCTCCCGGAGCAGGTAAAAGTATGCTTGCAAAAAGGCTTCCTTCAATTTTGCCCGAGATGACTTTTGAGGAATCCATTGAAACAACAAAGATACATTCTATATGCGGAACTCTTCCGGACGGAGCGGGTCTTATTAAAAAACGCCCATTCAGAGCACCGCATCATACTGTTTCTCCTGTGGGACTCACCGGTGGTGGAAGTGTTCCTCAGCCGGGAGAGATTTCTCTTGCACATAACGGAGTGCTTTTCCTTGATGAACTTCCGGAATATAACCTTATGGCTATGGAGGTTTTGCGTCAGCCCTTAGAGGACGGTACCGTTACAATTTCAAGGGCTGCGGGCAGACTTACCTATCCATGCTCAATAATGCTTGTAGCGGCAATGAATCCCTGTCCCTGCGGATATTACGGACATCCTACAAGAAAATGCACCTGTTCCGAGGGTGCTGTATCAAGATATCTTTCAAAGGTATCGGGCCCTCTTCTTGACAGAATAGATCTCCATGTAGAGGTAATGCCTGTGGAATTTTCGGATCTTGCAGATACCGCAAAAGCGGAATCCTCAGCATCAATTCGTGAAAGGGTAAATACCGCAAGAAAACTTCAGAACGAGCGCTATCGTGGAACGGGAATATCCTGTAATGCAATGCTCACCCCCGCATATCTTCATCAGTACTGTGTTTTAACGGATAATGCACAGAATATGCTCAAAAACGCATTTGAAAAAATGGGTCTTTCAGCAAGAGCCTATGACAGAATACTTAAAGTTGCAAGAACAATAGCTGACCTTGACGGCAGCGAAGATATAGATGTCAGACATATCGCTGAGGCCTTACAATACAGAAGTCTTGACCGAAAATATTGGGGGAACTGATGATGCTTGAAGAGATAATGAAAGCCGCGGGAATTGAAGATTTCGGCGTTGCTGATTACAGAGATACACTTCCCGGAACGGGTTTTAAGCAAAGAGAACTTTTTGACGGTATTGAATCTGTAATAGTATGCCTTATTCCGTGGGATACGGGTATGAATGAGGGCAGAAATATGGCAAGATATGCCGTAGGAAGAAATTATCACGATGTTGCCGCGGAGCATCTTTCTATTGCAACCGAAATACTCAGGCGTGCTTTTCCCGATGAAACCTTTAAGTTTTTCGTGGATTCATCACCCGTTGCCGAGGTAAGGGCTGCAGTCCTTGCAGGGCTCGGTGTTCGTGGAAAAAACAATCTTTTGATAAATAATAAATACGGAACACGCTGTGCAATCGGCGAAATAATCACCACAAGAAAATTCGCAAAATCGAAAAAATCTGTAGGAACCTGTTTCGATTGCGGAAAATGCCAAAAGGAATGTCCGGGAAAAGCTCTTTCCGAAAACGGATATTCAAAGGAAAAATGTGTTGCATATATAAATCAGATGAAAAAAGAACTCACAGAGGAAGATAAGGCACTTATAAAAAAAGTCGGATTTATCTGCGGCTGTGACAGCTGTACCGATTGCTGTCCGATGAATCGTCATTCGGACGGAACCGGTCTTAAAGAATTTAAAGAAAGCGCAAAGCCGGTATATGTTCCCGGAACAGATCTTTCCGACCGTTCTTATGGATGGAAACCGGCAAATGTGGAGCGCAACTATAAAATAATCACGGAGGATTAAAATGGAAATCCTTAAAAAGGAACAATATCCGGAATATGAGGCCTTTTGCAGCGGTCATCCGCAGGGAAGTTTTACACAATCAACGCTTTGGTATGGTGTAAAAAATAACTGGGGACATGAGGTTGTTGTATCAAGAAACGAAACAGGCGAAATTGTCGGTGGAATGTCGGTTTTGATACAGGAAATACCGCTTATCGGAACAAGTTTTCTTTATGCACCTCGTGGACCGGTTTGCAATTTGCATGATAAAACGGTTTTAAAAGACCTTATGGATGGCGCAAAGCTCCTTGCAAAAAAATATAATGCACATAATTTCAAAATGGATCCGGATATTTCTGTTTCGGATGAGGAGTTTTTGAAAATCGCAAAGGAACTTGGTTTTACAAGAAAATTCGGCCCTACGGGATTTGAAACAATTCAGTGCAGGTTCAATTACCGTCTTTATATAAAAGACAGAACTGAAGATGAGGTTTTTATGAACCTCACCCAAAAATGTCGCTATAATGTCCGTGTTGCAATGAAACACGGAGTTGAAATAAAGGTTGTCGGAAAAGAATATCTTGACGAATTTATGCGCATAATGCAAACCACCGGTGAGCGTGACGGTTTTAATATACGCCCTAAGGAATATTTTGAGCGTATGCTCGATTCTCTCGGTGAGCATGTAAGACTTTATATGGGATTTTATAACGGACAGGCAGTTTGCGGAACAATAACCACAAACTATGCGGGAAAATGCTGCTATGTATATGGTGCATCGGATAATGCCTACCGCAATGTAATGCCTAACTATCTTATTCAGTGGGAAATGATAAAATGGGCAATCGAAACCGGCTGTGAAGTTTACGATTTTCAGGGTATTTCGGGAAATCTTGAGGATGAAAACGATCATCTTTACGGACTTTATCGTTTCAAGAGAGGATTTAACGGACAGGTTGATGAACTTCCCGGCGAATTTGATATCACCTATAAACCTCTTGCGGCAAAAATGGTAAAACACGCAATTAAGCTGAACAGCAAACTCCATAAGCTTAAAAAGAGGTTTTCCAAATGAATCCGCTGAAAAAAGCCCTTGATGAATATATTGAAAAGGATTTTTCGAGATTTCATATGCCCGGTCACAAAGGTGCAAAGAATTTTCCGGAATATTATAAATATGATATAACCGAGGTTGAGGGTGCAGACAGCCTTTTTGAATCCTCAGAGGCAATTGCCGAAACGGAGGAGCGTTTTGCTAAGATTTACGGAGCGGGCGCAAGCCTTCTTTCGGCAGGAGGCTCAACCCTATGTATTCAAGGAATGCTTGCATCCGTATTAGGCCCGGGGGATGAGCTTATAATCGCAAGAAACTGCCATGTTTCCGCAATAAATACGATTGCATTTTTGGGTGCGGAGCCTATATGGATAAATGCAAGGGATATAAAGGCCTGCAAGGAGGCTTTTGCAGAGCATCCTGAAGCAAAGGCAGTCTATATCACATCGCCGGATTATTTCGGTGTAATGAGCGATATAAAAGCCTTTGCGGAGATTGCACATGAAAACGGGGCAAAGCTCCTTGTGGATAATGCACACGGTGCTCATCTGCATTTCTTTCCTACAGAAATGCATCCTATATCACTCGGTGCGGATATGTGTGCGGATTCACTTCATAAAAGCCTTCCGGTATTGACGGGCGGAGCACTTCTGCATCTTAAAAACGGAGAGGAAAGAAATTTCGTAAAGCAAAAAATGAGACTTTTCGGATCTACAAGTCCAAGCTATTTGATAATGCTTTCTGCGGACAGCTGTGCGGAATATCTTGAAACAAAGGCGAAAAGCGATTTTGCAATGCTCAACGGAAAGGTTGCGGGACTTCGCTATAAAGCGTTTGAGCACGGACTTGCACCTAAAACCCGTTCGGTGGAGCCTGCAAGGCTCACTCTTTCGGTAACATCAACAGGATTGAGCACCGAAGAATTCGGTAAAAAACTCCGTGAGCACAAAATTGAACCTGAATATGTAAACAGCGAATGGGCGGTGCTCATGATGTCACCTTTCAATACCGAAAGGGATTTTGAGCGTGCTGAAAATTTCATTGAAAACACCTTCGGAAACGGAGCCTCTGCATTTGAAGAAAGGCTTTCACAAATGCCCGAAAAAGCAATGTCCGTAAGAGATGCGGTTTTCTCAAAATCAGAGGAAATCGAAACGGAAAAAGCGGTAGGAAGAATTGCGGCGAATCTTAATTTACCCTGTCCGCCCTGTATTGCAATAACGGTTCCCGGAGAAATAATTGATGAAAAAATCGCAAAGCTCCTTTTGAAATACGGAATTCATAAAGTGAATGTAATAAAATAAAAAAGGTATCTATCCGCCTTTATTAGGCTGAATAAATTACATAATCTTCCTTAGGAGGGACAATAATATGAAAATGATAATGGCAATAGTTTCCGGAGATGACAGCAGCGCTGTTTCTGCGGCACTTACTAAAGCAAGATACTCTGTAACAAAGCTTGCAACCACCGGTGGATTTTTGATGAGCGGAAATACAACCTTCCTCATCGGTGTAAATGATGATCAGGTTGATGATGTTATTTCCATAATTGCAAAACACAGCAAAAAACGCAAACAGATGGTTCCTAACAACAGCTTTGATGTCGGTATGTATTCCGCATTCCCCGTAGAGGTAACTGTCGGCGGTGCAACTGTTTTCGTAATGAATGTAGAACATTTCGAGAAGGTTTAAAATGCC
Organism: uncultured Oscillospiraceae bacterium; assembly: GCA_964512935.1. Taxonomy (GTDB): domain Bacteria; phylum Bacillota; class Clostridia; order Oscillospirales; family Ruminococcaceae; genus UMGS1668. The sequence goes on from CAZEKU010000047.1 coordinate 5,932, forward strand.
CGGTGTAAATGAGCTGAAAAAGGTGCTTTCGACATCACTGCAGGAGGGAAAACTTTCCCATGCGGTTTTGCTTGAGGGTGAAAAAGGTACGGGACGGAAAGAGCTTGCAATATGGCTTGCAAAGGCAATTTTGTGCAAAAGCGATGTTCGCCCCTGCGAAAACTGCTCAATATGCAGAAAAATTGAAAACAACAATCATCCGGATGTGGAAATATACGCAGGAGATGATAGGGCAAGGGGCTTTCATATAGAAAGCATAAGGGAAATTAAAAATTCACTTTGGCTTGCACCTAATGAATCGGAGCAAAAGGTTTATATTCTGCTGAATACAGAGAATATGACTCTTGAGGCACAAAATGCGCTGCTCAAATCCCTTGAAGAACCGCCTGCCCATGCAAGATTTGTGCTTACCTGCGATAATAGGCGAAGCCTTTTAGATACAATTGTGAGCCGTTCAACCGTATATACCGTTGAACCGCCTACAAGAGAAGAATGTGCCAAAGAGCTTTTGAAAAAAATTCCGGAATTTACGGAAAGGGATGCTGAAATTTTCTCCATAGCTTACGGAGGAAATTTCGGAGCGGCAAGCGCTGCTGCCCTTGACGGAAAAAGGGATATAGTTTTTCTTGCGGCAAAGGCCCCCGAGCTTTTAAAAAACGGTGAAGGCTATAAATTTGCATCGGAGCTTTTTTCAAAATGTAAATCCAGAATTGAACTGGAAGAGTTCCTTACGGCTCTTTTCAACATAACCGCACGCTGTGGTATTGACAGTGCGGCAGGTAAAACCACACCTGTTAGGGTAACAGCGGCCCAAGCGGTGAAAACATCAGAAATAATTGAGCGTGGGAAGCTCTCCGTTTTACAAAACTGTTCAGTGGAGCTTATTGAAAGTTGGCTTTGCATGGAGCTTTTACGCATTTTCGGAGGAAATTTATGAGCGAAAAAATCGAAGTTATAGGCGTCCGCTTTAAAGAAGTGGGCAAGGTCTATTATTTTGACCCATCCGGTGAGAAATTCTCGATCGGTGATAAGGTAATTGTAGAAACAAGCAGGGGAACAGAATGTGGTGAGGTCGCTGCGGATAACAGATTTGTTGCCGAGGACAGAGTTGTAATGCCGCTTAAAAAAGTGCTGCGTTTCGCTACACAGGATGATATCCGCCATGTTGAAGAAAATAAAGTGCTTGAAAAACAGGCTTTTGATAAATGCCTTGTAAAAATTGCAGAGCATGGCCTTGATATGAAGCTTGTTGATGTGGAATATACCTTTGATAACAGTAAGATAATCTTCTATTTCACAGCCGACGGAAGAATAGATTTCCGTGAGCTTGTAAAGGATCTTGCGGCAATATTCCGCACAAGAATTGAGCTTCGCCAAATAGGTGTCAGAGATGAGGCAAAAATGCTCGGCGGACTTGGAATTTGCGGAAGACCTTTCTGCTGTTCACAATTCCTCGGAGAATTTGCACCTGTTTCGGTAAAAATGGCAAAGGAGCAGGGACTTTCCCTTAATCCTACAAAAATTTCGGGAACCTGCGGAAGACTTATGTGCTGTCTTAAATATGAGCAGGAGGGTTATGAGGAACTCATTCGCACAACACCGAGAATAGGCTCTGCGGTAAAAACTCCGGATGGAGCGGGCGTTGTTGTGGATATAAATCTTATGACCGGAATGCTTACGGTGAAAATGGATGATGCACCGGACGGTGCACCTATAAGTTTCCATAAAAGCCAAGTTAAACGACTTCGCACCGAAAAAGAAGAAAACAGATCGGAAGAATAATTTTTTGGGAGGATACCGTAATGTCTTACAAAATTTCAGATGCTTGTATCGAATGTGGAACCTGTGCAGAAAATTGCCCGGTAGGTGCAATTGAACCCGGTGACGGAAAATATGTAATCAACCAGTCAAAATGTATCGAATGCGGAACCTGTGCATGCTCCTGCCCCGTAGGTGCTGCACACGCAGAGGATTGATAATAAAAATTAAACGGAAAGGCAAAGCCTTTCCGTTTGTTTTTTTACAAGGCGAGAGGTCAACACTATTGATTTTTTTAAAATATGTGATAGAATTAAAGTACCCAGTTTAAAGGAGGTTCTTATTTATGGCTTACAAAATTTCAGATGCTTGCATCATGTGCGGTGCTTGTGCAGATGCTTGCCCCGTAAACGCAATTTCCGAAGGTGACGGAAAATATGTTATCGATCCCGATAAATGCATTGACTGCGGTTCTTGCGCAGCAGAATGCCCTGTCGGTGCTCCCGATGCAGAATAATTAAAAAACCTGTTTCAAACGGAAAGGCAAAGCCTTTCCGTTTGTTTTTTTAGTTAAATATTGATTTTTATAAAATATGTGCTAAAATTGAAGCATAGAGAAAGGAGGCGACTGCTTTTATGGCATATGTTATCACAAGTGCCTGTATCGAGTGCGGAAAATGTGAAAAGGAGTGCCCGAAGGGCGCTATCTATCCAAGCTGCGGACAGTATGCGGTAATTCCGAGAAGATGTATCGAATGCGGTCGCTGTTCAAAGGTGTGCCCTGTCGGAGCACCTATTAAGAAAGAGAAAAAATAATTTTGGGCGGGAAGGGATATCCCTTCCCGTTAAGTTTATTTATAACCGCAAAAGAGGTTTTTAATGGATATAATTGTTAACGATTTTTACGGCATAGATATGGCTACCACAAAAGAATACGGATTCGGCGGAGACGCTATTTTGCTTGCTGAATTTGCAAAGCCTAAGTTCAAGGATTCTGTACTTGACCTTTGCACAGGCTGCGGAGTAGTTCCGGTAATGATGATGGCTAATGGCTTTAAAGGAAGAGTAACCGCAGTGGATATTCAGCCCGGTGCAATAGAGCTTTGCAAATGGACTGTTGAGAAAAACGGTCTTGAGGATAGATTTTTCCCTGTTTTAGCAGATCTTAATGAGCTTGATTGGCAAGCCGAAAGCTTTAGCCTTATTACAGTAAATCCACCGTATTTTGTATCGGGCGCAGGTAAGGAAAACGGTACCGAATCAAGGGATCTTGCAAGGCGTGAAAGCGGATGTACCCTTGCACAGGTAACAAAAGTTGCAGGCAGACTTCTTAAATACGGCGGAAGATTTTGTATGTGTCATAGACCGGAGCGCCTTGCGGATGTTATTTTTGAAATGCGAAAAAATAAAATCGAACCGAAAAGGCTTACATTT
>CAZEKU010000048.1:0-1105 GCA_964512935.1 uncultured Oscillospiraceae bacterium
GAAATTATGACTCATAGAAAAGACCTTACCGCTATTGAAATGGAAACCCCTATAAGCGAAGCTGTTGACCTTGCAATATCAGACGGATATTCAAGAATGCCCGTTTATAAAGAAACCATTGATAATATTAAAGGAATTATTTTTGCAAAAGACCTGCTCACTCTTATAGGTGATACAGCTTTTGACGGAAGAAAGGTAGAGGATTTCATCCGTCCGGTAAATTTCATTCCCGAATCAAACAGCTGCCGTGAGGCATTTATGGAATTTCAGCAGAAAAAAATTCAGGCGGCTATTGTTGTTGATGAATACGGCGGTACCGCAGGACTTGTTTCAATGGAAGACCTTATCGAATCCGTAATGGGAAATATTCAGGATGAATACGATAACGAGGAAGAAGAAATAAGCGCAATCGATAAAGATAATTTCGATTTCGAGGGAACTGTTCTTTTAGATGATATCGAGGAGCTTTTGGATATTTCAGTTGATGAGGATGCGGATTATGATACTTTAAGCGGACTTATTATGGATATCCTCGGAAGAATTCCCGATGATGACGAACATCCGGTAGTGGAATATCAGGGTGTTGAATTTACGGTTGTTCATGTTGAGGAGCATCATATTGCAAGAGTACATGCAAGAATACTCCCTAAGGAAGAGCCCGAAGAATAAAAATATTTTTAAGATAAAAGCACCGCTTTAAAAGCGGTGCTTTTATAATTTTATCTTTGCAATATGCAAAGCATTGTGATATGATATTTTTATACAAATATGAGGGGCGGTGAATCCGATGAAAACGCTCATAATCTATTCAAGCAAAACCGGAACAACTAAAAAATGCGCTGCGCTTCTTGCGGCAAACATAGGCGCAGACAGCTGTGATATTTTTGAAATATCCGAAAAACTGCCGGATATTTCAAACTATGAATGTGTCGTTATCGGGTCATATGTTCGAATGGGTATGATTGATAAAAGGATATCAAGCTACCTTCAAAAAAATAAAGAGGAACTTTTTAAAACAAAGCTCGGACTTTTTATATGCTCATGTCTTGCGGATAAAATTTCGGATGCAATAACGAAGAATTTCAGCGAGGAAATTATGGATAAT
>CAZEKU010000048.1:1115-8838 GCA_964512935.1 uncultured Oscillospiraceae bacterium
AGGAGAAATCCCACTCAATAAAATCAAGGGAATGGATAAAATAATCATAAATTCCATAATAAAAATATCAAAAACCGATCCGGATTTTAAAATTTTTGAAAAGATAATACCCGAAAGCATTACGAATTTTGCCTCGGTGCTCAAAGAAAATTAAAAAATAAAGCCGTGCTCAAATTTGAGCACGGCTTTTTTAATAGCTTGTAAGAGGCGCAGTATCGTCGTCCTCCATTTTTTCGATGGATTTTATGATAACATCATAGCTGTAATCCGGATTTACAATAACGGTACAGGTGTCACCGAGTTTTTTACCGAGAACAGCCTTTCCAAAAGGCGATTCCTTGCTTACAAAGCCTGCGGAAACATCATATCGCACATCGGTAACTATGCGGTAAACTTCTTCGATATCGTCCTCGGGGACATAAACGGTAACTCTGTCGTAAAGTCCTACAACACCTTCCTCTGCGCTGCCGTCAATTATAACGGCGGTTTTAATCATAGCCTCAAGGTAGCGAATACGGCTGTCGTTACGACCCTTTGCACGTTTTGCCTCTTTATATTCAAAGTTTTCGGAAAGATCACCGAATCCTCGAGCGGTTTTTACATCATCAAGTATCTGAGGACGCAAAACGAGTTTTCTATATTCAAGCTCCTCCTCCATTTTTTTAATATCATTGGCGGTAAGTTCGTCGTGCATAAAAAATTCTGCCTTTCGTTTTAATAAGGTTATTATATACAAAGAGATACCTTTTTTCAAGGAATATTGAGATTGTTTTAATGGAAAATTAAGTAATAGGTACTTTTCAGTTTTGATGAAATGTTGTATAATGTACCATGTATAGAGATAATTTAATAAAAAAGGAGGACTATTTTATAAAATGAGACCCATCAAAATAATGAGCGACAGCACTGCGGATCTTCCGAAAGAGCTTATCGAAAAATATGATATTGAAGTACTCCCTCTTTCCGTAACTTTAGGTGAAAAAAGCTATAAAGACGGAGTGGAAATAAAGGCAGAAGATATTTTCAAATATTATAACGAAACAAAAGGACTTCCGAAAACCTCCGCTGTTTCCGTTCTTGAATATACAGAAGCATTTACCCCTTGGGTGGAAAAGGGATATGATATAATCCATTTCACAATAAGCTCCACTATGTCCGCCTGTTATCAGAATGCCTGCATTGCAGCGGTTGAGCTTGGCCATGTTTGGTCGATAGATTCCGCAAACCTTTCTTCCGGCATAGGACTTTTGGTAGTTCTTGCGGCAGAGCTTGCTGCAAAAGGCGAAAACGCAGAGGCTATTGCAAAAAAAGTTGCAGAAGCAAAGAGCAGAGTTGATGCAAGCTTCATCCTCAATCAGCTCGAATTTCTTCATAAGGGCGGAAGATGCAGCGGCGTAGCTGCTCTCGGTGCAAATCTCCTTAGCCTTAAACCCTGTATTGAAGTTGTTGACGGAAAAATGAAAGTTGGAAAAAAATATCGTGGTGCATACGAAAAATGTGCATTGGAATATGTCCGTGACAGACTTTCCGGAAAAGATAATATCGAAACCGATATTATCTTCCTTACATGGGCAGGAGTTGATGCAAAGCTCCTTAAAGAAATTGAAAAAGAGATCAAAAAATATCAGAAATTCCATACAATTGTTATAAATGAGGCCGGAAGTACAATAACAGGACATTGCGGCCCCGGAACTTTCGGAATTCTTTATTTCCTCAAGGACAATAAATAAAACAAAAAGAAGGTTACTATGAAAAGTTTAACCAATCTTTACAGAATAGGAAAAGGCCCATCAAGCTCACATACCATAGGCCCCGAAAGAGCTGCCCTTTATTTTAAACATAAAAATCCCGATGCAGACGGATTTAAGGTTATACTTTACGGCTCTCTTGCAAAAACAGGAAAAGGCCATATGACCGATGCAGTTCTTCGACAAACCTTTGCGCCTATTCCGTCTGAAATAGTTTTCGATACTGAAACCGATGAAAGCGGTTTTTATCATCCTAATGCAATGGATATGAAAGCCTATAAAAACGGTGAGGAAACCGATGAAATAAGGGTATATTCCATCGGCGGCGGTGAAATTGCAATAGAGGGAACGGATTATGTTGCACCTCCGGAGGTCTATTACGAAAACAGCTTTGTTGAAATTGCCGAATACTGCCGTGAGCACGATATGAGAATATGGGAATATGTCGAGAAGATGGAAGGCCCCGCAATTTGGGATTATCTCGAAGAAATTTGGGCGCAGATGAAGCGCACAATAAAAGAGGGACTTAAATCCGAAGGAGTTCTTGCGGGAGGTCTCGGAGTTCAGCGCAAGGCGGCATTTCTCTATAATCAGTATCATATGGACGAAAGTTCCGAAACAAAGGAAAACAGAATTGTCTGCGCCTATGCCTTTGCGGTAGGAGAACAAAATGCAAGCAACGGAACAGTTGTTACAGCACCTACCTGCGGAGCAGCGGGAGTTATGCCTGCGGTGCTCTATTATTGGCAAAAAAAGCGTGGAATTTCCGATACGGATATTCTTCATGCACTTGCAACCGGAGGAATAATAGGAAATATCATAAAGACGAATGCCTCAATTTCCGGTGCGGAATGTGGCTGTCAGGCTGAAATAGGAACAGCCTGCTGTATGGCATCCGCAGCCCTTGCGGAAATTTGCGGTATGAGCCTTGAACAGATAGAATATGCGGCGGAGGTATCAATGGAGCATATGCTCGGACTTACCTGTGACCCCATTGATGGACTTGTTCAGATACCCTGTATCGAGCGTAATGCCGTTGCGGCAATGCGTTCGATAAATGCGATTTCCCTTGCGAATTTCCTGACTCAAACAAGAAAAATATCTTTCGATACGGTGGTAAAAACCATGTATGAAACCGGAAAAGATATAAAGAGTCATTACAGAGAAACTTCCGAAGGCGGTCTCGCAAAACATTATTTCGATTGCGACTGAATTTAAAACATCGAAAAAAGGAGCGCTTTTTGCGCTCTTTTTTTGTCAAGAGAATTTTGTAAAAAACGGATTAAAATATTTCCACAAAAACGGACGCTTAATTCTACGAATTACACAATTGACCTTTTTTGAGAGGTAACTTATAATGTTAGGTAGTGATTTCAAGAATCAAAAGCAAATACACCGGGGAGGTTTTCATTATGATAAAAACAATTGTCAAACGTGACGGAAGAATAGCCGATTTTAATATAGATAAAATTGCAAATGCTATTTTTATGGCCGCAAAAGCAAATGGAGGAAGTGACTATGAGGAGGCAATGTCTGTTGCTAAATCCGTAGTAGATCATATTGAAAATAACGAGCATATCGAAACTCCTCATGTAGAGCATGTTCAGGATATTGTTGAAAAAATGCTTATTGAAAGCGGACATGCCCGTACCGCAAAAAGCTATATTCTTTACAGAGCAAACCGCAATAAGGTCCGCGAGATGAATACTCGCCTTATGAAGACAATGGAAAACCTTACCTTCCAGTCTGCAAAGGAAAACGATGTTAAGCGTGAAAATGCAAATATAAACGGCGATACCGCAATGGGAACAATGCTTAAATACGGAAGTGAAGCTGCAAAGCAGTTTTATGAGATGTATATTCTTAATCCTCGCCATGCTCAGGCACATCACGACGGAGATATCCATATCCATGACCTTGATTTCCTTACTCTTACAACAACCTGCTGCCAAATAGATATTCTCAAGCTCTTCAAAAACGGATTTGATACCGGTCACGGACATCTTCGTGAGCCCCAGGATATAGCAAGCTATTCCGCTCTTGCCTGCATTGCAATTCAGTCGAACCAAAATGACCAGCACGGCGGACAGAGTATCCCTAATTTCGATTACGGAATGGCTCCCGGTGTTGCAAAAAGCTATAAGAAAATTTATCGCCAAAACCTCGGAAGAGCACTTGAACTTCTTGTAAATGAGGAATGCGGTGACTGTGTTGCCACAGAAATTATGGACAGCGCCATTGCCCTTTGCGGAGAATGGCCTAAGCTTGAGGACGGCGAAGTATATAAAGCAGCGGAATTCCAGCTGCTTAAAGAAAAATACAGCGAGGATATTGCCGAAAAGGCTCAGGAGTTTGCATTCAGACGAGCTGAAAAGGAAATTGACCGTGCAACCTATCAGGCAATGGAGGCTCTTGTACATAATCTTAATACAATGCATTCAAGAGCGGGCGCACAGGTACCGTTCAGCTCCATAAACTACGGAACCGATACAACTCCCGAGGGCAGACTTGTAATCAAGAATATTCTTCTTGCAACCGAAGCAGGTCTCGGAAACGGTGAAACACCTATTTTCCCGATACATATATTTAAAGTAAAAGAGGGAATAAACTATAATCCCGGCGACCCGAACTATGATCTTTTCAAGCTCGCCTGCAGAGTAAGCGCAAAGCGCCTTTTCCCGAACTTCTCGTTCATTGATGCACCCTATAACCTTCAGTATTATAAAGAGGGACATCCCGAAACCGAAATTGCATATATGGGTTGCCGCACAAGGGTAATCGGAAATGTTTATGACCCCGAAAGAGAAATTGTAAACGGCAGAGGAAACCTTTCCTTTACATCAATAAACCTTCCTCGCCTTGCAATACTCAGCAACCACAATATAGACCTTTTCTTCGATCAGCTTGACAGCAAAATCACACTTGTTACCGAACAGCTGCTTGAGCGTTTTGAAATTCAGAAGAAGAAAAAAGTCAGAAACTATCCCTTCCTTATGGGACAGGGCGTTTGGATAGATTCCGAAAAACTCGGCCCCGATGATGAGGTAGGAGAGGTTCTTAAACACGGAACGCTTTCCATCGGATTTATAGGCCTTGCAGAATGTCTTAAAGCACTTGTAGGAGCACATCACGGTGAAAGCAAGGAGGCACAGAATCTCGGTCTTGAAATAATTGCCTTTATGAGAAAAAGAATGGATGAGGCAAGCGAAAAATACGGACTTAATTTCTCACTTCTCGCAACACCCGCAGAGGGCCTTTCCGGAAGATTTGTCAGAATGGATGCCGAAAAATTCGGAAAAATACCCGGTGTTACCGATAGAGATTATTATACAAACTCCTTCCATGTTCCCGTATATTATCCTATTTCCGCTTTTGAAAAAATCAAAAGAGAAGCACCCTACCATGCTCTTACAAACGCAGGTCATATAACCTATATCGAGCTTGACGGTGACCCGCTTCAGAATCTTGATGCTTTCGAGCAGGTAATACGCTGCATGAAGGAATCCGGCGTAGGCTATGGCTCTGTAAACCATCCGGTAGACCGTGACCCCGAATGCGGATACACCGGAATTATCGGTGATGAATGTCCTCGATGTGGAAGAAAAGAGGAAGACGGAGCTCATTTTGAGCGTATCCGCCGTATAACCGGATATCTTGTAGGTACTCTTGATAATTTCAATAATGCAAAACGCTCCGAGGTTGAGGACAGAGTAAAACATTCTGTTCAAACTCAGGCAGAAGAAATCTGATAACAAAATAAAACCCGAACGCATTTGCGTTCGGGTTTTCAGCATAAAAATAAATCGGAGAAAGAAATGGAAATGAAAACCTTGCGCCTTGCTGGCGTTATAAGAGAATCTATAGTTGACGGACCCGGTATCCGAATGACAATATTCGGTCAGGGCTGTCCTCATCGCTGCAAAGGCTGCCATAATCCAAATACCCATGACCCAAAGGGAGGCTATATAAGCCATCCGGAAAATATTCTTAAAGCAATTGACGAAAATCCGCTTTTGCAGGGTGTAACCTTTTCCGGAGGCGAACCTTTTTTACAGGCAGAGGGATTTGCAAAACTCGGTGCTGAAATAAAAAAGCGCAAGCTGCATTTGATGACATACACTGGCTACACCTATGAACAGATTCTTGATGGAATCGAAAAGGGTGAAAAGGGCTGGATGGAGCTGCTTTCTGTGACAGATATACTTGTTGACGGAAGATTTATACTCGAAGAAAAATCGTTAAATCTTCTTTTCAGAGGTTCAAAAAATCAAAGGCTCATAGATGTTAAAAAGAGCCTTGAGGAAAAATCTGTCGAACTTTGGGACCCGAATACCGAAAACGGTGTTTTACTGTATACAAAAGAGAAAAAATAATTTGCGGAGGAAAAATGGAAAAGATAAAAGCGCCTAAATTTGAGCTTACATCATTTCATCTGCATCTTTTGGCTATGGCATTTATGCTTTGCGACCACCTTTGGGCAACGGTCATAGTCGGAAATAATTGGATGACCGATGTGGGCAGACTTGCATTTCCGATTTTTGCATTTATGGTTGCGGAGGGCTTTCGCCATACAAAAAATCTGAAAAAATATGCCGGAAGAATGTTTATTTTTGCACTGATTTCCGAAATACCCTTCAACCTTGTGGTGGGTAGCGATATTTTCTATCCCTTTCATCAAAATGTCCTTTGGACATTTTTGATAAGCATAGGCTTTATGTGGATAAACGAAAAAGCAAAAACAAAAAATTTGCTTATAAGAACAGCGGTTTTGGCTTTTACTCTTATAGCTGCGCTTTTTGTGGGAACATTGAGCTTTTGCGATTATCACTATGCCGGAATTTTTATGGTTTTGGTATTTTACTTTTTCGGTGAAAGAAAATGGTGGTGCTTTGCAGCACAGCTTATATGCCTTTGGTATATAAATGTTGAAATATTGGCAGGTTTTGAATATGTTTTCAATTTTATCGGAATCGAATGGCATATTGTAAGTCAGGGCTTTGCGGTGCTTGCGCTTATTCCGATTTGGCTTTACAGAGGAAAACAGGGCCCTTATAATAAAGGAATAAAGGCACTTTATTATTGGTTCTATCCACTGCATTTGCTTATTTTGGGCGTTTTGAAGTTCATAGTCGCATAAAATAAACAAAAATTGCGATTTTACCGTAAAAATGCTTGCATTTTGATTTTATTTATGCTAATATTATTAAAGTAATATGATTAGACTAAAGGAGTGGGAAGTAAGCCCGCTCCTTTCTATTTACCGAGAATTTTTTGGAGGTGTTTTTTTGGCAGAAAAAAAGAAAAATACTGCGCAGATCTGCACTGAGCTTGCCCTTCCTATCGCACAACAAATCGGCGTTGAGCTTTGGGATGTTCGTTTTGAAAAAGAGGGCACTGAGTGGTACCTGCGCTTTTTTATTGACAAAGAGGATCTTACAATTGAGGATTGTGAAAATTTCAGCCGCATGATGGATCCCGTTCTTGATGAGGCAGACCCCATTGAAAAACAGTATGTCCTTGAGGTATCCTCTCCGGGTATCGAAAGAAAGCTTGTTACCGAGGAACATATTAAGCGCTATCTCGGCTATCTTGCAACAGTTAAATTTATCCGTGCCCCCGAAGGCTATAACAGAAGAGAATTCCTTCTTCAGCTTGACGATATAAACGACGGAGTTATAACCGCATCGTTTGAGGACGGAACACAGATGGTATTCAACAAAAGCGAAACCGCTTTTATAAAGCTTTATTACGATTTCAACAATGACGACTGAGGAGGAATTATAAAAAAATGAATGCAGAATTTTTTGAAGCACTTACGCTTCTTGAAAAAGAAAAAGGTATTTCCGTTGAATACCTTTGTGAAAAAATCGAAAATGCAATTGCAATTGCAATTCGCCGTGACTATGTAGGTACCGAGGATGTTAAAGTAATAATCGACCCCGTTACAAGAACCTTTGATGTTGCGATAAGAAAAC
>CAZEKU010000049.1:0-8682 GCA_964512935.1 uncultured Oscillospiraceae bacterium
TGTTATACAGAAATTCCGCCGTCGGCCTGACCGATGGCACCGAGAGGGTGAAATGGGGTGGACACCCATTACTTAATCCTAAATCAATGTAAAATGTTGTCAGCAAAACTTCCGCCTTGCACCCTAAATCAAATCCCTAAAACTTAAACCCTTGTAAAATGTTGGCGGCAAAACCCATGCCCTCTCCCCTAAATCAACCCCAAAAATCCACTGAAAACCCGACCTAATCCCTTTACAGCAAAGGAGAGCAATTATGAAAAAATTAAAAACCCTCGGAATAGCTACAATAATAGCCCTGCTGCTTGTAACAATAATAATAACTGCCCTTTCCCTTTTAAAAATAATAACCCCACAAAAACCCGAAACCGATAACGGTAATCTGATTTTTTCACCCCTTGAAAATCGTAACCCGATTTTCCTTTGGCAAACCGAAAAAAATATGGACGATGTAAATGTAATTTTAAAAACCGATAAGGGCAATATCAAAATCAGAATCGCAAATTGCGATGCAGGCGAAAAATTCCTCTCCCTTTGCAAAAACAATGCTTACGGTAATTCCGAATTTACAAAGGCTGCGGAAAATCTTTTTATAGAATGTTTCACAGAGGGCGAAAGTTTCTCCACAGAAAAAACAGAATATGCCGCCATAAAAGGCGCAGTCGCCTTTATAATGGAAAACGAAAACGCAGTCCCATCCTTTGTAATAATAACCGCAGATGAACTTTCCCAAATTTCAAAAAGCTTTTTGGAAGAAAGCGATTTTGAAAGCGAAAGAAAAGAGCTTTATGAAAATTACGGAGGCGTCCCTGAATATGAGGGCAAAATAATCGTGTTCGGAATGGTCGATTTTGAGGATGAAACTGTGGAAAAAATAGAATCCCAAAATAACCTCGGATATACAAACGGATTTTATTTAAAAGAGCCGGTTAAAATAAATTCTGTGGAAATAATAAATAAAACAGAGAATTAAAAATGATTTTAAATAAAATCGTTGACTTTAAATGAAGATTATTATAATATATTACTTGTAAAAAATAATTCCCCGAAAAGGAGAAACTAAAATGAGCAAACAGAACAATAACCCCGCCGAAACCGAAGATTACGGCAACGATTTTATTACCTTAGTTGATGAAAACGGAATCGAGCGTGAATTCGAAATTGTAGATTCCCTCGTAACTGAAAATAATGAGTATTTTGCACTTATCCCTACCGAAACTCCCGAAAATCTCGCAAGCGATGACGGCGAGCTCTTCGTCCTTAAAGTTGTTGAGGAAAACGGTGAGGAATTCCTTGAGCCTATCGAGGATGACGATGAATATAATGAAATCGCTGAAATATTCATGGATCGCCTTGAAGAACTCTATGATTTTGATGAACAGGAAAGCTGAAAACTATGTCACAGGAATTTGAAGAATACAATACCGTGACCCTTACGGACGAAACCGGTAAGGATATAGAATTTGAGCTTGTGGATGCAATTGAGCATAACGGAAAAAAATATTGCGTTCTCTATCCCGAAGGCCTTACCGAGGAGGAGCGTGAGCTTGAAGAACCCGTTATTCTCGAATATGTCATAGACGGTGACTGCGATTATTTGGAAGAAATAGTCGATGAAGACGAGTATGATGAAATATATAACCTCTATTTTAACGAGGGATATGAAGCGTAAAACAAAATAATAACAGAAAAAAACACCCTGCTTTGTGCGAGAATCGTCCGTTTTTTTAATCCAACACTTTTTGAAACGGGAGTCATTCTCCGTCTGCGTAATGTATGCCCTGCTCCTTATGTGACCGGGGGAACGTGAAACATTCGGGAAAGGCGTACCCACCCTTGTCTTATGACGGGTTTCAACGACGGACTGTTCGGCAACGCGGGGTATTTTTTTATAAAAAAGGAGCTTTTAGATGTCAAGACTTGAACGCACCGAGCTTTTTCTCGGAAATGAAGCAATTGAAAAACTGAAAAACGCAAGAGTTGCGGTAATGGGTCTTGGAGGAGTAGGCGGAGCTGCCGCCGAGGCTGTTTTAAGAGCAGGCGTGGGACATCTGCTTTTGGTGGATGGCGATAAAATTGACGAAACAAATATAAATCGCCAGCTCCTTGCAACCTATGAAACAGTCGGAATGGATAAAATTGACGCAGCAAAACTCCGTTTTGAAAAAATCGCAGAGGACTGTGATATAACCTATAAAAAGGAGTTCTATCTTCCGGAGAACAGCGGCTTTCTATATGATTGGAAACCGGATTATATAATTGACGCAATAGATACCGTCACCGCAAAGCTCCATATGGCAGAGCAGTGTAAACTTCTCGGAATAAAGCTTTTGATGTGTCTCGGAACGGGAAATCGCCTTTACCCCGAAAAGCTGAGGATAGGAGATATATCCGAAACCGCAGGCTGCGGCTGCCCTTTGGCAAAGGTTATGCGAAAGGAACTTAAAAAACGCAAAATCGAAAATCAAATTGTGCTTTTCAGCACAGAGGATGCAAAAAAGGCTGCAATGCCTTCGGAAAACGGTCGTCATGCCCCCGGAAGTATATCCTTTGTACCTCCGGCCGCAGGATATATTCTTGCAGGAAAATGTGTGAGGGATATTTTGGATGAAAAGTAAAATTTCAGATAGAAATACACTTGCGGCACTGATTGCGGTGTCAATTTTCGCCTGCGCTGTGATGACCTTCGTGGACGGAGTTATAAAACCCGGCTATGCGGTAAAATCCCTTATAAAAATAGCCGTTTTCTTAATTTTGCCGATAATTTTTTCAAAAACCTTTCCGAAAATAGATTTGGTGTCATTTATGAAACCGAATAAAAGCGGCTTTGGAAAAGCTGCCTTGCTCGGAATTTGCGTTTATGCGCTGATTTTAGGCGGATATTTTGCCCTTTCGGGAGTTTTGGATTTTTCAAATATCGTAAATTCCCTTTCGGAAAATGTCGGCGTCACAAAGGAAAATTTTATTTTCGTTTCACTCTATATTTCCTTTGTGAATTCTCTTTTGGAGGAGTTTTTCTTCAGGGGCTTTATCTTTAAAAATGTGAAAAACCTTTCCGGAAAAAAGCTTGCCTATGGCTTTAGCGCAGGCGCTTTTTCGCTCTATCATACAGCAATGATGATCGGCTGGTTCAGCCCTATGGTTTTTGCTGTGGTTTTGCTTGGACTTTTTGTGGGCGGAATTATTTTCAACCTCTTGAATGAGAAAAATTCCTCCGTCTACACATCATGGTTTGTGCATATGTTCGCAAATTTTGCCATAAATACCGTGGGCTTCATCTTAATGTGCAGCTGATTTCACCTCTATGCACCTTAAACCTAATCTCTAAAATCCACACCTTTGCAAAATCTTGGCGGCAAAACCTATGCCTTGTACGCTACCATAAATTATAAAACTTAGGCAAATGTAAACTCTTGGCGGCAAAACCATCGCTACCTGCCCTATAGCCGAGCCACCGTTGTATACGAAAATCCGCCGTCGGCCTGACCGATGGCACCGAGAGTGTGAAATGCAAAATGCTATCGCCAAAACCCACGCCTTTGACCATAAAATCACATAACAAAATCCTAAAACCAACCGAAAGGAGATCATAAAATGATAAAACCCGGAAAATATAGACATTTTAAAGGAAAAGAATACGAGGTGCTCGGAATTGCTAAGCACAGCGAAAATCTTGAGGAAATGGTCGTCTATCGCCAACTCTATGGCGAGCACGGCCTTTGGGTAAGACCTGCCTCAATGTGGGAAGAAAAGGTCGAGCGAGATGGAAAAATCTATCAGCGCTTCACCTATATCGGTGATGAGGAATAATGAGCACTAAAATCGGATCGGAGGTGCCATATGAATAAAAAACTTATTAAAACCGTGCTAATAGTGGGAGCTTTGCTCCTTATTTTAGCCTTTGCCTTTGACCAAAGATTAAAAATAGTGCATTACGAAATCCAAAATGAAAAAAGCGACAGCAAAATGCGAATCGCATTTGTAAGCGATTTGCATTCCTGTAAGTACGGTGAAAATATGTCCGTGCTCATAGAAAATATCCGTGCTCAAAATCCGGATATGGTGCTTTTCGGCGGAGATATTTTCGATAACAATAAAATCCCAGATGATAACGCAATAGTTGCGCTTGAAACTTTAGGCGAGGAATTTAACTGTTACTATGTCTCCGGAAACCATGAGATAAGGGGCGGAAAACTTGATTATTATAAGGAAATCGTTGAAAATTGCAATGTAAAAGTGCTCGATGGAATTAGTTCCGGTATGGCAGTTTCCTATGTAAACGGAAGCCCCGATATCTACGGTTTTGATGACCTTTTGGACTATGAAAATATCGAAGCACAGCTTGAAGATATGGAAAATGCAGTGGATAATTACCGCTTTGAAGGCTCTTTCAATATCCTTTTGATACATAGACCGGAGTATATCGAGCATTATGAAAAGCTCGGATTTGACTTGGTGCTCAGTGGCCATGCTCATGGCGGTCAGTGGCGATTGCCCTTCGTGCTCAACGGATTATATGTCCCGGGCGAGGGACTTTTTCCAAAATATGCAGGCGGATTTTATGAGATGAACGAAACAGCGCTTATTGTAAGCAGGGGTCTTGCAAGGGAGTCAACTCCCCTTCCGAGAATATTCAACCGCCCGGAAGTTGTTATAATCGACATAGTTTGAGCATAAAGTTTACAAATTGTCTTTAACTATGATATAAATTTATTATATAATACCTTTATAAAGGGGGCGTTTTCTTGAAAAATAAAAATAAGGACGATACTTTAGGCCATATTATCTATATTTCAGTCGGAATTTTGTGCGGAATTTCAATGATAGTTTCCGTAGGAGTCGATAGGTTTTTCGGAGGAACGCCTTCGGAATTTATGAAAACAATGCTTTTTTGCAGCGTGCTTATTTTCGCATCCTTTTTCATGCATGCCTTTATTCATGAGACAGGTCACCTTGTTTGCGGACTTTTGACCGGCTATAAATTCATCTCTTTCAGAGTTGGAAATATAATGCTCATCAAGGAAAAAGGAAAATTAAAAATCAAGCTCTATAATGTGGTCGGAACAGGTGGACAGTGCCTTATGATGCCTCCCCCCTGGAGTGAAAATCTTAAAACAGTGCTGTATAATTTCGGCGGCTGCATTTTCAACTTGATTTTTGCAGTGATCTTCGCTTTGATTTTTGCGTTTTCCGAAAAAGGCAGCTTTTTATGCGTATTTTCAGGAATTTCAGCGGCTGTGGGATTGGGAAATGTGCTCATAAACGGTATTCCGCTTAAAATGAACGGAATATCAAATGACGGCAAAAATGCCCTTTCACTCGGAAAAGATACCGTTGCCCTGAAATCATTTTGGCTCCAACTCTATGTAAACGGACTTATCTCAGAGGGCGAGCGTATGAGAAATATGCCCGAGGAATGGTTTTTCCTTCCTGAAGGCGAGGAATGTCTTGACCCGATGATATGCACCGTCGGCGTTATGAAATATAACTACTATTTCGATTGCCACGATTTTGAAAAGGCGGAGCAGGTTGCCGAATATATGATAGCAACACCGGGACTTTTAGCACTCCATAAAAACGAACTGCTTTGCGAATTGCTTTTCCTTAAAATTTATAGGGGCGCAGATAGCTTTGAAATAGATAAAATCTATACAAAGGAGCTTGATAAATACATAAAATCCACCGCAAACTATGTTTCAAGACGAAGACTTGTTTATGCCTATCAGCTTTTGTATAAGAAAAACATAACAATGGCAAGAAAATGCCTCGAGGTTTTTGAAAAAACCGTAAAAAGCTATCCCTATTCTTCCGAAATTGAAAATGAAAAGGAAATTGTCGAGCTTATAAAATCAAAAGCCGAAATTTTCTGATAAAAAAATACCGTCTGCCAATGATAAAATCAAATGGCAGGCGGTTTTATTTATTAAAACACATTATTTACAATCTCCACAGCCACCGCAGTTTCCGCAGTCATTACATTCTCCGCAGCTGCCGCAGTCTCCACAGTCGTGTCCGCTTTTTCCGAGATCATGTCCGCTGCTTAAAAAAGCCTCACATTCCTTGCCCTCAAGAACATAATCGGGCTTTTTGTCAAAACGCAGGCAGGAAAGAGTATCACCTCGCTTTTTATAGGTGCAGTGATGACATACAAGATCTCGATTTGAAATTTCACTTCCGATATCATCGGTTAAAGTAATGCGGTCGGGAATAAAATTATGTCCCCTGCCGCCCTTTTTACATTTACATTTATGTTCCATGGGAGAAATGCTCCTTTATAATTTTCTATTGCTATTATATCATCGTAGCTTTTTTAAGGCAATGAAAATTCATCAAAAATCCCACAAAAAAGCTCCGACAACTGTCAAAAAATACCTTAAAGTGGGGCAAAATTTGACAACAATGCCCTTTTTGAATATAATAGGCTTTGTTGAAAAGGAGGGACTTTATGCAAAAAATCCTGTCAAAAGCAGAAGTCCTTGTATCAAAGCTCCGTTTGCGCCATTTTGTATTTGCATTTTTTGTGCTTTTTTTGGCGTTTGTAATGCTTTGGTCTGCCTCAAGAATAAAAAAGGTCACAGTCGATATCGACGGTGAATCAACAACCGTAGTAACCGCCCTTGCGGACCCTTATCGTGTAATCGAGGAGCTTGGAATAGAGCTTGATTTAAAGGATAGGGTCACCGTAACAGGTTTCGGAAAAGGCGGATTTTTCGGTGAACTCGGACAGAACAATGCGGAGATCAAGATACAAAGTGCGGTTTGCGTGGAAATTGAGGCGGATAAGCTGAAATACCATGTAACCGTAGCAGAGGGCGATACTGTTTCCGATGCTCTTGAAGTTTCGGGCCTTGAAGTGCGTGAGCACGATATTCTTAATTTGGAAAGCTCAACAAAGCTTTCACAGGGCGATGAAGTAAAACTTACAAGAGTGGATTATATAATCACCACCGAGGAAGAAACTATTCCCCGTGAAAAAACATATAGGGGAACTTCTCTTATAAATAACGGAAGAACCGTTTTGCTTTCATACGGAAAAAACGGTACACTCCTTAAAACCTTTGAACAAAAGGTTGTGGACGGTGTTTATCAGGAGCGAGAGCTTGTTTCCGAGGAAGTAATAAAAAAGGCGACGAATGACCTTTATGTGGTGGGCGACGGAAGCGTAATATCACCTTTGGACTATGGCTTTAATATTGTAAACGGAGTTCCTACTACCTACGAAAAGGTGTATACAAATGTCCGTGCAACGGGTTATTATGCACCCTATGGAGCGGGTACTGCAACGGGACGCCTTGCTCAGGTTGGCTATGTTGCCGTTGACCCTAAAATAATCCCGTATGGAACAAAACTTTGGATTGTTGCACATGGTAACACCGGATTTGTTTATGGCTACGCCCTTGCAGCGGATACGGGCGGCGCAATGCTTTCCGGAAAAAACTTTGTGGACCTTTATTACGAAACATATTACGAATGTGTCCTTAACGGACTTCGTCGTGTGGATGTTTATGTTTTGGAAACCCCGAAAAACTGATAAAAGATAATTTTTGAAAGAGGTGCTTAAAATGGTAGAGCTCAGACCCATAACCGAAGAAAACTTTGAAGCTTGCATAAATCTTGATGTTCGTGAGGAACAGCAGGATTTTATCGCCGAAAATATGTGCTCTCTCGCAGAGGCATATGTCGCAATGACAAGCGGCGATGTTGTACCTATGCCCTACGGTGTATATGATGCCGAACAGGATAATATGGTAGGATTCCTTATGATTGGCTACGCCGAGGAGGGCGATGAGGATCTTCCCGAACCTTTCTATTGCATTTGGAGAATAATGACCGATGCAAACTGCCAGAAAATGGGCTACGGCACTGCTGCTTTGCAGGAGGCTATTAAAATCGTAAAAGAATTCCCTCTCGGTGAGGCTAAAAAACTTTGCGCAGCATATTCCACCGAAAACAGCCGTGCAAATAAACTCTTTAAAAACGCAGGCTTTGTTGTGGGCGAAGCTAATGAGGACGGAAATGTTCTTGCCGTTCTCGATATCTGATGTAT
The DNA here is from genome assembly GCA_964512935.1 of uncultured Oscillospiraceae bacterium. Classification (GTDB taxonomy): domain Bacteria; phylum Bacillota; class Clostridia; order Oscillospirales; family Ruminococcaceae; genus UMGS1668. Next base: position 8,045 of record CAZEKU010000049.1, read on the forward strand.
TGGGTATATACCCTTTGGTGTGAGGATAATTCCCTTTATACGGGATTTACCGATGATATTAAACATCGGGTGAACGTCCATTATCACCGAAAAAAGTCCGCTGCGAAATATACAAAAAGCCATAGGGTTAGGGAAATTGCCTCCCTTTGGAAAACTTCTTCCGAAACAGCTGCCCGAAAGCTCGAATATCGCATAAAAAAGCTCGACCGTTCAAAAAAGCTCTCGCTTATTGAAAATCCGAGCCTCGTTTTCGAGTTTTTCCCGGAGCTTTCGGAATATGAAATTTCCCCGGACACCGAAATCAAACTTCATGACTGCATCTGAATAAGGCACGCCAAGGCGTGCCTTATTTTTTTATAACCTTTTATCATCAAAACCCACGCCTTGCACACTAACCCAATCCTTAAAACTTAGACCCTTGTAAAATCTTGGCGACGAGCCACCGCCCTGTACCATAACCCTAATCCCTAAAACTTAGACCTTGCCAAATCTTAGCGATAAAATCTCCGTTCTCCACCCCTACAACCGAGCCACCGTTGTATATAAAAATTCCGCCGTCGGCCTGACCGATGGCGGCCTTCCGAATAGAAATCGTTAGCTTGCAGTGGAGGGATTTGTCCCCTTGAGGGGACAGGTTT
>CAZEKU010000050.1:0-8568 GCA_964512935.1 uncultured Oscillospiraceae bacterium
CGATTACTCTTTTTTCAATTTCATCATCGGAGAGTCCCATATTTTTCGGGCCGAATGCAATATCCTTGCGGACTGTTTCCTCAAAAAGCTGGTGCTCGGGATATTGGAATACAAGGCCGACTTTAAATCTAAATCTTCTGATATCCTTTGGATTTTCCCAAATATCCTCGCCTCCGACATATATTTTTCCGGAGGTAGGGCGCAAAAGTCCATTCAAATGCTGGATTAAAGTTGATTTTCCGGAACCCGTATGACCTATGAGTCCGACAAAGGCGCCCTTTTCTATTTCAATATTCACATTGTCTATTGCACGGTGCTCATAAGGTGTGCCCTCGGAATAAACATAGCTGAGATTTTCGGTTTTTATAATTGCATCAGCCATTTTGAGCACCGCCTTTCAAGAGCTTTTCAAGTGCGTCAACACATTCTTCCTCTGTGAGCACGCATTCGGGCAGATCAAGTCCGCACTTTTTAAGTTCATAGCAAAGCTCGGTCACCTGAGGTACATCGAGTCCACGCTTTTTTATTGCATCCACCTTTCCGAAAACCTCTCTCGGTGTGGAATCGGTTATAACCTTGCCGTCATCAACTACAACGACACGGTCGCACATAGCTGCCTCGTCCATATAGTGAGTTATTATTACAACGGTTATTCCGAGTTCACGGTTGAGCTGTTTTACGGTGCTCATTACCTCTCGGCGGCCCTTAGGGTCGAGCATTGCGGTAGGCTCATCGAGAACTATACATTTCGGACGCATTGCGATTATTCCCGCAATGGCAATACGCTGTTTTTGTCCACCCGAAAGCTGGTTCGGAGCATGAAGTCTATAATCATACATATCGACTTTTTTAAGCGCATCGTCAACTCTTTTGCGAATTTCTTCCGGCGGTACACCGAGGTTTTCAAGGGCAAATGCCACATCCTCCTCGATTATAGTTGCCACTATTTGGTTGTCTGGATTTTGGAATACCATTCCAACCTCCTGACGAATTTCGAAAAGCCTTGCCTCATCCGCAGTTGAAATTCCGTTTACGGAAACCTCTCCCTGCGTAGGCACAAGAATAGCATTAAAATGCTTTGCAAGGGTTGATTTTCCGGAACCGTTATGTCCCAAAACCGCCACAAGCTCACCCTCATTGATGGAAACACTTACTCCATCAAGAACGAGTGACGGAATTGCTCCGTCATAGCTTGGATAGCTAAAGCTTATTCTGTTTGCTTCAATAAAACTTTTTTTAGCCATTTTTTATCCTTTTTTGTTTTGCTTATTCTAAATCGTTAAAGACCCATGTTACGATCTTATCGGATATTTCCATTCCCGCTTTGCGCTGAAGATTCATGGATTTTTTATTTCCCACAACCACATGACCGAATGGGATTCTTCCTTCGGAAATTCTGCGGTTTATCATTCTTGATTCAAGGGCAATTCCGATTCCTCTCCTGCGATATTCCGGAAGGACTTTTAAAAGTCCAACCGAGCCTTCCGCATGGAAACCGATAAATCCTGCGCAGTTTTTATTTTCATCAAAAGCACCGAGCATTCCATATTCAATACGGCTTGCTATATAATCCCTGTCATCCTCATAATTTTCACAGACAAAACCGATATTTTCTTCTTTAAGCGGTTTTATTTCAATTCCGGGAATTTCAATTTCCGGAAGATATTTTTTAGATGTGTATGTTATTTGATAGCAGGGCATTGTTTCGGCTTTTCCTTTTACCGAAAAAAGCTCCGGCAATAACTTAAACGGACGAACAACAGCAAAAAAGCGTTCTTCCTCTATGAGTTTTGCCATTTTAAGCATTGCCTCCGAGGTTTTTGCGGAAATTGCATAGGGACCGTTTTTCCCGATTCGGAGCATAACTCCGTCATCTTCGGAATAGTAGAGCTTTGTTCCCTTTTCCAAAAGCGCATCAAGCATATCCGCATGATATGCAGAATCTTTTTCGAGATATTCCTTAGGGTCGATCATTTTATTCCTTGCTCCAAATTGCGGATGAGCCACAGGGAAGTGTCATTCCGCTTGCGGTTACGGGAAGTCCTATTTCTTCGGCAGAAACTTTTCCACCGAAGTTTTTCATTGCCGAACCGAGAACATACGCCATTGTTGAGGCGGAAAGTCCCGTTGTGTAGGAGTTAAGAAGTACGAAAAGCGGATCATCCGAAAGAACTCCCGCACAAAGGCTTACAAGCTCGAAAATATGCTCCTCAAGTTTCCAAACCTCGCCGCCGGGGCCTCTGCCATAGGAGGGCGGGTCAAGTATTACTGCATCATATTTACTTCCACGGCGAATTTCACGCTCTACAAATTTTTTGCAGTCATCAACAATCCAGCGCACGGGTTTTTCGGAAAGTCCCGAAAGCTCCGCATTTTCTCTTGCCCAATGCACCATACCCTTTGCAGCATCAACATGACATACCGATGCCCCTGCAGAGGCGGCTGCAGCGGTAGCTCCTCCTGTGTAAGCAAAAAGGTTGAGCACTTTAACTTCTCTTCCGTTTGCCTTACCCTCTTTTATTTTTTCACGCATCATATCCCAGTTTACAGCCTGCTCCGGGAAAAGTCCCGTATGCTTAAAACCGGTAGGACTTATTTTAAAAGTAAGGTCTTTATAGTTTATTTTCCAAAACTCCGGAAGTTCACGACGATATTCCCAATGACCGCCTCCTGCAGAGGAGCGGATGTATCTTGCATCCGCATGTTTCCACATGGGGTGTTCCTTCGGTGTTGACCAAATAACCTGTGGGTCTGGTCTTATAAGTATTACCTTGCCCCAGCGTTCAAGTCTTTCGCCCTCGGAGCAATCCAAAAGCTCATAATCTTTCCAGTCTTCTGTATATCTCATTTTTCAACCTCAGCTCAAAAGATTTTTAAGTGTTTCCGCACATTCCATAACAAGGGTTTCGATTGTATCCTTATTTTTGCCCTCTATCATAATTCTGATAAGAGGCTCGGTTCCGGAGGGACGAACAAGTATTCTTCCGTCACCCTCAAGGCGTGCGCTTTCTATATCCAAATAGCTCTTGACCTCCGGGTCTTCAAGCTTTGCTTTCATTTCGGGGGTTGCGTCGATATTCACCATTACCTGAGGATATACCGACATTATTTTTTTAAGCTCGGAAGCTTTTTTGCCTGCAAGCTTCATGGTTTCTATGATAACAAGTGCGGAAAGTTCACCGTCGCCCGTTGTCATATACTGCGGTATGATTATATGACCGCTTTGCTCGCCTCCGAGAGATGCTCCCAATTTCAAAAGCGATTCAAGCACATATCTGTCACCGACTTTTGTGGGATAGCAATTCATTCCATGTTCTTCCGCAAATTTGAAAAGTCCCATATTACTCATAATTGTGGGAATGAAGATGTTTTTATTGAGTCTGCCCTCATCACTGAATCTCTTTGCGAGGATTGCCATAAACATATCGCCGTCGATAATTTCGCCGTTTTCATCAACCGCAAGGCAGCGGTCTGCATCGCCGTCAAAGGCAACGCCTATATCAAAACCGTTTTCTTTGACATATTTTCCGAGTCCTTCAATATGAAGTGAGCCGCAGTCTTTATTTACATTGATTCCGTTAGGTTCACAGTTGAGGAAGGTTGCATCTGCATTCACTTTTCCGAAAATAGCTCTTGCTGTTTTGTAAGATGCGCCGTTTGCGCAGTCTACGGCGATTTTTATACCGGAAAGATCGCCTACCGCAGAGGATATATGATCAACATAGAGGGAAACCGCTTCCTCGTTACGGGTAATTCTTCCGATTTTTTCGGTATGTGCAAGCTCAAATTCTTCACATTTATCGAGAACAATGCCTTCAATTCTTGCCTCCTGCTCATCTGTGAGCTTAAAGCCTGTTGAACCGAAATATTTTATTCCGTTATACTGATAGGGGTTGTGACTTGCGGTTATCATAACACCGCCTGCGGCACCGAGTTTTGTTACAAGATATGCCACAGCAGGAGTTGGAACTACGCCGAGGAGCTCTACATCACAGCCTACGGAGGAAAGTCCTGCGGCAACAGCTGCTTCAAGCATTGTTCCCGAAAGACGGGTATCTCGTCCGACTATTACTTTAGGTGTGCCGTTATATTCGTTTTTGATTATCATTCCCGCAGCTCTTGAAATAGCGATAGCAAGCTCAACATCGAGCTTTTCGTTTGCAATTCCACGAACACCGTCAGTTCCAAAAATTCTTCCCATCAAATCACTCTCCCATTCTTATTTGTTCACATTCGCCGCAGGGCTGCTCCGGCATCATCACTCCTAAATGCTCATAAGCAAGTGCCGTTGCACAGCGTCCTCTCGGCGTTCTCGTTAAAAAGCCTATCTGCATAAGATAGGGTTCATAGACATCCTCAATTGTAACGGCCTCCTCGCCTATTGCAGCCGCAAGAGTTTCAAGTCCTACAGGGCCGCCGTTATAGTTTTTTATCATCATCATAAGTATTCTTCTGTCGATGGAATCAAGTCCGAGATTATCTACCTCAAGTCTTGAAAGAGCCTCGGAGGCAATATCCTTTGTTATAATTCCGTCGCCTATTACCTGAGCAAAATCTCGCACACGCTTTAAAAAGCGGTTTGCAATTCGGGGTGTTCCTCGACTTCGCCTTGCAAGCTCCATTGCGCCTTCGTGCTCAACCTCAATTCCGAGGATATCCGCACTTCTTTCGACTATTTTGCAAAGCTCGCTCGGAGAATAAAGTTCAAGTCTTGCTACAACTCCGAAACGGTCACGGAGAGGTGCGGAAAGCTGTCCCGCTCTTGTGGTAGCACCTACAAGGGTAAAATGCGGAAGATCAACTCGGATTGAGCGTGCGGAAGGGCCTTTTCCCACGATTATATCAAGGGCATAGTCCTCCATTGCAGGATAGAGTACCTCTTCTACACTTCTGTTCATTCGATGTATCTCATCTATGAAAAGTATGTCGTTTTCGTTAAGGTTGGTCAAAAGCGCCGCAAGGTCACCGGGTCTTTCAATTGCAGGACCGCTTGTTATTCTGAATCCGACACCCATTTCGTTTGCGATTATTTCCGAAAGGGTTGTTTTACCAAGTCCGGGAGGCCCGTAAAGCAATACATGGTCAAGGGCTTCGCCTCTGCGCTTTGCAGCCTCGATATATACCGCCATATTTTCCTTTGCCTTTGTTTGGCCTAGGTATTCATCAAGAGTTCTCGGACGGAGGGAAAGTTCATTTTCCCTATCCATTTCCTCCATTTCGGGAGCGACTATTCTGTTTTCAAAATCCATTTGATTGGAAAGCATTGAAATCACCCCTTATCTTTTCATTGCAATAGCTTTAAGCGCAGCTTTTATCATTTCATCCACCGCAAGGCTTTGATCAAGTTTTCCGATTACAGATGCTGCCTCGGAATTTGTGTAGCCGAGGCTTACCATTGCGGCAATAGCCTCGCCTGCATTTCCGCCTATGTTTCCAACTGAAACCGCAGGCGCAGAGAATCCTTTTGAAACGGAATCGTTCGATATTTTATCACGCAGCTCTAAGATTATTCTCTGTGCCGCCTTAGGGCCTATTCCCTTTGCTCTTGTTATAGCCTTTGCATCACCTGAGGCTACCGCAAGAGCAAATGAATCGGGGGTAAATTCCGAAAGCACCGCTAAGGCTGCTTTAGGGCCTATTCCCGAAATTGAGGTGAGCATTCTGAAACATTCCTGCTCGGATTTTTCATAAAAACCGTAAAGATCGCTTCCGCTTTCCTGATTATATGTCATGGTTGTGTAAACGAAAACATTATTTCCTACCGGAGGAAGACACGAAAGTGTTGTGCTGCTTGCTTTGCAAAGATATCCGACTCCCGCACATTCCACCACGAAAAATCCATCTTCGGAGTGTAAAAGCTTTCCGTTAAGACTGTATATCATAAATTTCCCCTCTCATTTAACATTCCGTCAAATTTCTTTCAGCGCTTTTGAAAGGCGTGAACCGTGGCTGTAGCCATGGCATATCGCCGCCGCAAGTGCATCCGCAGTATCGTCGGGCTTAGGTATTGCCTCAAGTCTTAATGTGTCACGCACCATTATCTGCACCTGATGTTTTTCCGCTCTGCCATAGCCTACAAGGGACTGTTTTATTTGGAGCGGAGTATATTCAAAAATCGGTATTCCTGCCTGTATTGCCGCAAGAAGTATAACACCCCTTGCCTCCGCAACATCTATTGCGGTTTTTTGGTTATTGTTGAAATAAAGCCTTTCAATACTCATACATTCGGGTTTTGTTTCTTCAATAACCTCTTTTACCGTATCGTAAATTGTTTTAAGTCTTTCTTCAAAAGGGGTTCCCGCAGGGGTATCTACTGCACCGAATTTTACAGGATAAAATTTGTTTTTAACATAATCTACGACCCCTACACCTACAATGGCATATCCCGGGTCTATACCTATTATCCTCAATCTTCGCACCCCTTTCCCTATTTTTTCTAATTGACATTTTATTATACCATACATATATATTTAAGGCAATTAAATTTTTATGAATTAAAATGCTTTTAGACGCTATGGACAAAAGATATTTTATGCTGTAAAATTACCTCGGAAGATATAAAAAAGGAGTTTTTGTGATATGACAGACGAAATGCTTATAAAGGCAGCCTTGGATGAGGGATTTAAAAATGCGGCGGTAGTGGATACCTCCGAAATTGTTTTCGATTCAGCTTTCAGACCCTATTGTGAGGAAAACCTTTGCGGAAAATACGGTATAAACTATTCCTGTCCTCCGGACTGCGGAACACCCAATGAGATGAAAGAGCGTGTTCTTAAACACAAACACGCCCTTGTTCTTCAAACAATTTGGCCTATTTCCGATTATCACGATATGAAAGCTATAAAAGACGCAAAGGGACAGCACAATCGTGCATCAATCAAGCTTATAAATAGGCTTCGTGAAGAGGGTCACGAAGGTTTTATGATAGGTTCAAGCGGCTGCAATCTTTGCGAAAACTGCGCTATAACCGAGGGCGCACCCTGTAAATTCCCGGAGCTTAAATTCTCCTGCATATCCGCTTTTTGTATTCACGCAAGAAAGCTTGCCGAAAGCGCAGGTATGGAATATGACGGAAACGGAACTCTTCCGCTTTTCGGACTTTATGTGTGTGACTGATTAAAAAATCCCGTCAAAAGACGGGATTTTTATTTTATTGCAAAAATATTGATAGTTTAAAATTTCGGTGATATAATTCATAGCAAACTATATATCATATTTTATAAATCAAGGAGGAAAATTATGATCGAACTGAACCGACTTGGACTCGGTACAATGGGAATGTCCATTGTACGCAACCCCGAAAATTCAATAAAAACAATTCATGCGGCACTCGATTCCGGCATAACACTTTTCAATACCGGTGAATTTTACTGTGGCAGTGAAAGTGAAATGGTTGTGGGACAGGCGCTTAAAAGCGTAAATCACGATGATTATTTTCTCTCCGTAAAATTCGGTGTACTTCCGTCTCCGGATGGCGGTATTTACGGACTTGATGTAAAGCCTCACAATGTAAAAGGCCATTTGACCTATTCCCTGCGTCGTCTCGGACTTGATTATATTGACCTTTATCAGCCTGCACGACAGGATACTACCGTACCGATAGAGGATCTTGTCGGAGCAATTGCAGAGCAGGTGAAAGCAGGTTATGTTAAACATATCGGTCTTTCAATGGTTGATGCGGAAACTCTGCGTCGTGCCTGTGCGGTACACCCTATTCACACTGTGGAAATGGAATATTCTCTTGTGGAACGCAGTATTGAAAAAGAGCTTATAGCAACCGCTAAGGAACTTGGGGTAAAGGTTCTTGCATTCGGTACCGTAGGTCATGGTTTACTTCGTGACGACATCCTCACTTCAAATATCGAAAGAGGTTTCGGAATGCTTGCTCCGGAACACCGTGAAAATAATCTTGCGATGATTCGCAATGTTAAGCAAATTGCAGACGAAAAAGGCGTTTCACTTTCTCAGCTTGCACTTGCTTGGAGCCTTTCAAAATACGACAATGTTCAAAGTCTTATAGGCACAACCGACCCAGAACATTTGCAATCGGCAATTGATGCTCTTAAAATTGAACTTTCAAATGAGGATATCGAAAGAATCGAATCCGCTTTGGATTCGAAAAAAATCGGTGGAAAAGGTATGCGCAATTTTGTATTCACCGATGGAATTATGTCCCTTGCAAAATGAAATTGAAATTCGGCAAAGGTGTGTAATTGCATGAAAACAAAAAGAATACTTAGATTGATTAGTCTTGTGATGCTGATTGTGGCAGTAGTTTTTATTTTCTGCGCACTGTCAAACCCTACCCTCGGAAAGACAATCTATATCGGAAATTTCGTATTCGGTGCAGAGCAGTGGCGTTTTTGCTATAAAATCTACGCCTCTGTGATGGTGGGTCTTTTTGCAATTTCTTTCTTTGTGAAAGAAAAAAGTAAATAAATTTGTCCGTCCTGACACAATAATCGAAAACATTAAAAAAGCATCCGTGCAGCTGCACGGATGCTTTTTCTGTTTTATACCACATAATCGGTTTTTTAAAGATTTGAATAAAAAATATTTGCCCTTTTC
>CAZEKU010000051.1:0-8460 GCA_964512935.1 uncultured Oscillospiraceae bacterium
GATGGATTCGCCGCCGAGAACAAGAACCTTATCAAGAGTGATTTCTTCGCCTTCGTTGGCTTCTAGTTTTTCGACATAGATAGTATCGTTAAGTTCAACACGATACTGTTTTCCGCCGGTTTCGATTACTGCGTACATGATATTCCTTCTTTTCAATAGACTCGCTGACTTGAGGCGGCATCCTAAAAAAGGACGCACTTTTAGAGCCTTTGGCATGCGGCAAGAAATATTATAACAATATAAATAATGAATGTCAAGAGTTGTTTTGACGATTTTTGCCTTATTTATGCGATTTTTTGAAGTAAAATCAAAATTTTTTAAAATTTTGATATTTGTGCTTAAAAAAGTTTAGTTTTCGTCAAAAGTTTCTTTAAAACCTTCGCCGATAACATTGCTTGCGGGAGCGACCATAATGAATGCCGCATGATCAACTTCGAGCACAATGCGTTTGAATTTTGCAAATTGACGGCTCGGCATAGCACACATTATAACAAGCTTTTTGTCACGCTGAAATCCACCTTCACCGTTTAAATAGGTTATTCCTCTGTCGGTTTCATCCATAATGCGTTTTGCAACATCAAGAGGACGCTCTGTGACAACATAGGCTATACGGGTTTCGTTGAATCCGTAAAGAACACTGTCCATCGCTCTTTCGGTAACATATACGGAAATAAGCGCATAAAGTGCAGCGTTTAATGTGCCATAATAAATTCCCGCAAATGCAACTATTATAAAGTCAATTGCAAGAAGTATTTTTCCAAGGGGGATATGCTGAAAATATCTCAGAAGAACACGACCGAGAATATCTGTTCCACCCGTAGTAGAACCTCTGAGGAAAATAATTCCCATACCAATACCTATTGTAGCACCACCAAAAATAGATGCCACAAGGGTGTTTTCAGTATATACGGGGAGGAAACTTTCAAGAAGGTTTGTTGTAACAGAGAGTATAAAAAGGGTACGAAATGTACTTATAGTAAATTTTTTGCCCAAAACAAAAAGTCCGAGAAGGACGAGAGGTATATTAAGAAGAAAGGTGAGAGTACCCATCTGAAGTCCTGTGATGGAATGTAAAACCGTTGCAATTCCCGTAACTCCGCCGGGAGCAATTTCGTTAGGTGTTGTAAAAACAGTTACACCGATTGCGAAGATAATTGAACCTAAAAAATCCGAGCCGATATTTTTAAGAAATTCAGTCAGTTTTTCTTTATTCAAAAAATTACCCCCTTTTAAAACGGTCGAGAATCATATCAAAAATCTCATGTATCCTATCATTTTTCTTTTCAAGGTAAAGCCAACCGAAAAGAGCCTCTACACCCGTTGCTTTTCGATATTCAATGGCATTTGCGCCTTTAGGAATATGCGTTGCACTTGCATTTCTGCCTCTGTGAAGGATAGTTTTCTCCTCCTCTGTAGCAATTTCTTCAAGAAAATCGAATACCGCTGCCTGAAAGCTTGCACGAACCATTTCCACAGCCATTTTATGAAGCTTTCCAACCTGAAGAGAACCATGCTCAAGAAGATGCTCACGCACCATTATTTCATAAACCGCATCACCTATGAATGCGAGAGATAAACCGTTAAGGGAGTTTCCGCTTATTTTCTTTTCCGGGGATTCAAGCAAAATATAAACGCCGCCTTTCAATTATATAAAGTTATTTTACCATTTAAAGGCAGTTTTATCAACATGAATATTTAAAATAAAGCAGCGGAAAATAATTTTTGAAGGCAAAGCCTTTAGAAAATTTGAACGGAGACGATTTTATGTCCGAAAATTATGTAAGAGAAACAAATAACAAAGCAAACAATAAAAACTGCAAAAACAAAAACTCAACCGGAGCGGAGAATGTAAAATCTCCTATGAGCAAACAAGGCGCCGCACAGCATAAAGCACAGAACTGCGACTGAAAAAGGTGATAAAAAATACCGAAGGCATAGGCTTTCGGTATTTTTTTATAAAAATAAGCATAGCTTTTATAAAAAAGGGGGCGCTGTCATGCAAAAAAACGAACTGCCCAAAAGGGAACATAATTTAACTCTTGAAAACAGAAAGAGCCTTAAAGCCACAGGGGTTTCGGATGTAGAGGGCTTTGATGAAACAAAAATTTATGCAATGTTAGACGGACTTTCGTTCACAATAGGAGGAAAAAATCTAAAAGTTGTAAGCTTTTCAGCCGAAAGCGAAGAGCTTACAGTGGAGGGAGAAATAGATTCTCTTACATATTCAAATTCCCTTTCAAGAAAGGCGGGAATTTTCGAGAGGATATTCAAATGATCTACACAAAAGACATAATAGGCTATCAGTGGGATATATTTCTGAAAGCGGCTGCATTAGGAGTACTTTTAGGAGGCTGCTACGATGTGCTTAGAGTTACAAGAACAATAGTGCATTTCGGAAAAAGGTTTTTTATATTAAGCGATTTTATATATTGTGTTTGTTCAGCTTTTTTGATATTCTCTTTTTTGTTGAATGAAAATTTCGGAATACCTCGTTTTTATATTTTCTTCGGGAATGCAATAGGATTTTTTGCTTGGTATTTTACATTAGGAAAGCTGAATATTGCTTTTGCAAAAAAATTAAGAAGATTTTTAAAGGCGTTTTTCGGGCCTATAATCAAAATATTCAGAAATATACTGAAATCTGCCGAAAACCGCACCGCAAAGGCGAAAATAATTTATAAAAAAGCTGCGGTTAAACGAAAATCCCTATTGAAAAAGAAAATGGAAATGGTATATAATATATTATGTCTAAATGTGCAAAAGGCTTTTTTGCTTTGCGGAAAAAAAGTCGGAAAGGAGCTTGAAAAGCTTGAAAGCGACGGAACAGAAAAAACCGAAGAAGGGGCTCTTGCTCAAAGTGATAGTCGCTGCCTTCGCAGTATACATTCTATACTCACTGATATCAACTCAGGCGAGCATAAGTGAAAAACAAAATGAGCTAAACGACCTTCGTCAGCAGTATACGGAATCGCTTATCAGAAATGAAGAGCTCCAAAAAACCCGTGACAGCTACGGAACCGATGAGTTCATTGAAGAACAGGCACGAGAAAAACTCGGATACGCATATCCGGAGGAACATTTTTATATAGATGTTTCCGGAACGGACTGAGTTATCATTTTTGAGGGGGATAAATTCTTAAAGATGGATGTTGAAGTAGGAACTGTTGTTGAAGGAAAAGTATCCGGAATTACAAATTTCGGTGTCTTTGTGGATGTTGGTGAAATTACGGGAATGGTACATATTTCCGAGGTTGCAAGAAACTATGTAAAAGACCTCAAAGAATATGTTCAGGTGGGACAAACCGTAAAGGTAAAAATAATTTCCGTAAGTCCCGAGGGAAAAGTCGGTCTTTCCATGAAACAGGCGGAAGAACCCGAACAAAAAGAAGAAAGACGCTATCAGCGAAGAGAGCGTGAGCCTGCAAAGGTTTCAAGGGGAGCGGATTCTTTCGAGTTCCGTCCTAAACAAAAAGAAAGTCTTTCTTTCGAGGATATGCTCAGCAAATTTAAGCAGAGCAGCGATGAAAAACTCAGCGGAATGAAGAAAAGCGACGGCAACAGACGAACTGCTCAAAACAGACGCAAAACGCAAAAACAAAAAAAGTGGCAGCCATCTCCCACTTTATATTTATATGAGGAAAATTTGAAAAGGGGTTGAGCTTACGCTTTTTTATAATGCGGGAATATTTACCGCCTGCTCTGATTTTATAAAAAACGGATATGTGCTTATAAAAGACGGACGCATAATTGATGTGGGTCCAATGGATTTTTGCCCCAATGATCGTGAGAAATATGATCTTTCGGGACTTACAATATATCCCGGATTTATTGATGCCCATTGTCATCTCGGAATGTGGGAGGACGGTCTTAGCTTTGAAGGTGATGACGGAAACGAAGATACCGACCCGGCAACTCCGCATTTAAGAGCACTTGATGCGGTAAATCCTGCGGATAAAAGCTTTAAGGAAGCGCTTAATGCAGGCGTTACAACGGTTGTAACAGGTCCCGGAAGTGCAAATCCCATAGCGGGACAGATGGTTGCAATAAAAACCTACGGCGATAGAATAGACGATATGATTATAAAAGCACCTATAGCGATGAAATTCGCTTTAGGCGAAAATCCTAAGAACACCTATCACGGAAAGGACGAAACACCTTCCACAAGAATGGCTACCGCCGCAATAATCCGTGAACAGCTCAAAAAAGCTGCAAAATATAAAAAGGATATCCTTGCGGCAATGGAGGATGAAGATGCCGATGAGCCTGAAATTGATGTAAAAAGCGAGGCTCTTTCAAAGGCTGTTGATAGAACAATCCAGTCCCATTTTCATGCACATCGCTCCGACGATATTTTTACGGCAATTCGCCTTTCAAAAGAATATCAGCTTGACCTTGTGCTGATACATTGCACCGAAGGATATCTGAATGCCGAAAAGCTTGCGGCTGAAAAAGCAAAAGCTGTTGTAGGCCCTCTTATTTGCACAAGAACAAAGCCGGAGCTTGTTAACGAATGTGACGAAAACGCCGCAATTTTGAAAAAAGCGGGCGTCGAGGTTGCAATATGCACGGACCATCCTGAGGTACCTATCCAGTATTTACCTCTCTCTGCGGGAATCGCTGTAAGAGCGGGTATGAACCATGACGATGCAATTCGCGCAATAACAAGTGTACCTGCAAAAATGATGGGAATTTCAAATAGGGTAGGAACAATAACTCCCGGAAAAGATGCGGATATTGTTATATTTAAGGGCGATCCGCTTTCGGTATATGAACAGCCTCTTTGGGTAATTGCAGGCGGAAAAATCGTAAAAAAACCATGATGAAATTAAAAAAACGGCACTTTTTGTGCCGTTTTTTTTGCTTGATTTTTCTTATGAAAAAATGATAAAATATTTTTGCGGAAAACCGCCACGAGAGTGCTTTTATGCCGATACAATGCGCTTTTTAAGCATTGTAAAATAAAATTATTTCGCATCATCTCTCTGTTTTATAAATAAAAAAGGGAGGTGTAAAAGGTGAAAAGAGTTCGCAGCGCATGTATAATGCAGACCCTTGTTTTCAGCCAGCGTGAGGAGCTTTGCTTTACAGCGGAAAAGGCACTTGAGCTCAGCAGAATTGAGTACGGAAAATATAAGGCGGATCTTGATAAAACAGGTACTCGCTATCAGCTTATTTCCGAAAAAGAGGAACAGGACGGTTCCATAATTGTTAAAATCCGCAAGCAGTATAATGATAAAACCGATGTTTCGGAATATTTCGAATAAGAAAAAAGTGTACCCATAGGGTACACTTTTTTCTTTCTCACAACATTTATATTTTACCATCAAATTGTGCAAAGGTCAATGAATTAGACCCAAATTCTACGAAAAGCATAATAATACGTTAACATTTCCGTAAAAATAAACAGTAGAATCAATTCGATACAAGTGATATAATTTAATTGCAAAAGGAAGTTAAAAGCTTCCTAAAATGCAACCAAAAGGGGGTAAAAAAATGAATATCAGCATTATTTCCAAAAATACTTCCGTCCGTGAATCGTTCCGTGAACGCTGCGAGAAAAAATTTGCAAAGCTTGACCGCTTTTTCGGTGAGGATGCTAAAGCTACCGTTACGGTAACAAACCAAAACGGAAAAGAAACCGTTGAGGCAACAATTACCGCAGGCGGAATGTTCTTCAGAGCGGAAAGAACAACCTCCGACAGACTTGATTCCCTTGAAGCAGTTGTAGATGCTCTTACAAAGCAGATAACTCGCAACAAAAAGAAACTTGAACGCAAATTCCAAAATGCAAAATTTGCGGAGCTTGCAGTTGATTTTTACGAAGAGCCGGATGACGAATATGGTGTTGTAAAAACCAAGCAGTTCAGAGTAAATCCCATGAGCGTTCAAGAGGCAATTCTCCAAATGAATATGCTCGGACATAATTTCTTTATGTTCAGAAACACAGAAACAGGGGATATAAATGTCGTTTATAAGCGTAACGATGAAAAATATGCGGTGATCGAGCCGATTGATTAAAATAAAGCCACCTCTTCTTAAATAAATTTTTTTACAAAGCAAAAGCACCGAAGCTATAAGCTCCGGTGCTTTTGTTTATTTTTCAATATTATATTTTTCACAAACAGTATTTTTCTTTGCGGTAAGCAAAATATTTGCAGCCTCGCAAAAACCTTCGCCACCCTCATATGATGCAATATAGGTAGGAAGTTTTTCCATGTGATCGGCGTATTTCATAAGGTTTGCAACACCGCATGCGGTGGGAAAATATCCAAACATCTCCTCATCATTTGCAGCATCACCGAAATATATAACGCAATCACGGGGATTTTCAATTCCATAATGCTCTTTAAGATAGAGAAGGCTCATAGGGAGCTTATCGTAATCTCCGAACCATGTATTTATATGTATCGAGCTGATATTTCCCTTTGCACCAATAGCTTTTACCGCATCAAGAACCTCTTTAGCCTCATCAAAGCTGAGTTTATCGTCCTCGTCTTCAGCATAGTTAAATGCAAAATCATTAAAACGGCTGTATTGATCAATGCTGACCTTGATTTTAGGATTTTTTTCGAGGGCAACCTCTCGAATTTTTTCGTGCATTGAATATCTGTCACTCGGAACAGAAGGATGAACAAATTCCTTGCGGGAGCCGTTTTCAAGGTAATAAACAACGCTTCCGCTTTCCACGATTATAGCATCAACGGGCCAATCGGTTATTGCAACAGCAGCCCAGCCCGCAGTTCTTCCGGTTACGGGAATTACTTTGTATCCGGAATTTCTGAGTTTCCAAAGCATATCATAGGTTTCGGGCGCAATGCGTCCGTCGGGTCCTGTTAAAGTACCGTCTATGTCGGTAAGAATAAATTTTATTTTTGAAGCTTCTTCGCAGGTTATTTCGTTAATATTTTTCAAAGTGAAATATCTCCTTTTAAGATGACATACAATTTATATTAACTCTATGCGTCGATTAAGTCAATAAAAAATTTGCGAACGGTGGTTTTTAATATGAAATTTAAGGTTATAAGATTAAGAAGTCTTATAGTCCCAATGGTATTGATAATTTTGAGCACGGCAGTGACAATACCGGTGCTCAAAACCGAAAAAGCTGATGCTAATGCGATAAAAACGGTGTATTTCACATTTGACGATGGCCCTTCGGAAATGACGGAGGAGATACTTGAAATACTTTCCGAAGAAAAAATAAAGGCAACATTTTTCGTAATTGGTCCCTCAGGAGAAAAAACCGATGATAGGCTTTTTAAAATTTACAGCGAGGGACATTCCATTGGGCTTCATACAATGAGCCACAGCTACGATAAAATATATACATCCGCATACGGTTTTTTAAAAGATTTAGAGGATGAAAGGGAGTGGGTATATTCCGTGACCGGTGAGGAATGTAATATATTCAGATTTCCCGGAGGCAGCAATAACAGCATTGCACCTAAATGGATAATAAATACGGTAAAAAGCGAAACAGAAAAAATGGGAATGACTTATTACGATTGGAATGCCGACGGAAAAGACAGTCTCGGAAGTTTGCTGTCGCCGGAGGAAATAGTAAAAAATGTTCTTTCCTCGGAATTTATAGACAGCAATGAAGTTATAATTCTTCTCCATGACAGCTCCACAAGGACTACAACACCCGAGGCGCTGCGACTGCTTATAGCAGAATTTAAAAGCAGAGGATATGCTTTTGCAAAACTTCAATAAGGTTTTCGACTTTACAATTTTACCGATTTTTGGTATAATAACGCTGAAAACCAAAGGCAATACCTACAGAATACGAAAGGGGATGCAAAAAATGATCATTACCATAGGAAGACAATTCTGCAGCGGAGGAAGCGAAATCGGAAGAAAACTTTCTGAAAGACTCAGTATTCCTTATTATGACAAAAATCTCTATGAGTATGCCGCAAAAAACCGTGGTTTAAGCGCAAAATATGTGAAGGAAGTTGAAGAAACTCCCACAGGAAGTTTCCTTTATTCTATGGCTATGTTTCCTTATTCGGATTTCGGTGCGGACAGTGTTGTGCCAACAGGTGTTGTAATTGCAGCGGATCAAACAAAATATATACTTGAAAAAGCAAAGGAAGGTCCCTGTATTTTTGTCGGTCGCTGCG
This sequence comes from uncultured Oscillospiraceae bacterium, assembly GCA_964512935.1. Classification (GTDB taxonomy): domain Bacteria; phylum Bacillota; class Clostridia; order Oscillospirales; family Ruminococcaceae; genus UMGS1668. The sequence continues at coordinate 8,124 of CAZEKU010000051.1, forward strand.
CAGACAGTGTTTTAAAAGACCGCGACGATGTCCTCAATGTATTTATATATTCGGACAAAGAATCCCGAGTTAAAAGAGCAGTAGAACGCTATGAAATTTCCGAAAAGGAAGCGGTAAAATCAATTCAGCATACCGATAAGTACCGTGCATCCTATTATAATATGAACAGCAACAATAAAAAATGGGGTATGAAAGAAAGCTACCATCTTATGCTTGATTCGGGAAAACTCGGAGTTGACGGAGTTGTTGATATCCTTGAGGGAATCTATCGTTCCAAAAACAGCGAAAAATAAACAAAAAAACGCCCTGCCAATGGCAGGGCGTAATTTTTTGTTCT
>CAZEKU010000052.1:0-8179 GCA_964512935.1 uncultured Oscillospiraceae bacterium
TATTAGAGCTTGTAGGATTCGTTACAAAACCCTCAAAATCATACATTGCTCCAATTGGATCGTTAGCTATCCATGCGGTTGCTTGAATCTGAATAATTTCAGAAATATCCGAAAAAATCTTCGACAGGTTTTCCAAATCCGTATCGCTGACGCTGAAAGTCGGGAAACCGCAGTTTTCTCTTAACCAGGCAGCACCGGATTTATTAAGTGAGCAAGCGTTATTTTGGCCTCTACCATCAATCTTATCCTCTACGCAGTCCACCATTTCATTGCCCAAATAAACCGCATAGGTATGAATACCGGAGTTTGTGATGCTTGCAGCAAGCGTCTCAATATTGGTATGCATAATATGAGTTGTGTTGTTGCTCGGATCTGAAATAAAAAAGTCATCTCCAGATGTTCCGATAGCAGTTATTGATGTGCTGTTCGCTGCACCATTCTGTAGACCGTAGGTCGGTTTTCCATCCGACAGCAGAATTATATTTTTGTTGGCAATACCTGAAACGGAAGAATCGTTTAACAAATTCTTAGCAAGAACAAGACCGGCTTCCAAACAAGTCCATCCGAGTCTTTCATATTGCAAATCATCAATTTTCGATGAAATTTGGGTACTCGATGCATCTGTCCATCCCATATGTGTTGTAGCGCCTTTAATTCCATACTGGCTCCACTGTTCTTTCTGTCCGCTGAAACCGACAATGGCTATTTTTCGCTGAACACCATTTTTATCTGTTTTAAAGCTTTCTACAAAAGCTTTTGCGGCAAGCTTTGCCTGACCAATTCGATTATTGGTATTCATGGATGGCGACTGATCGATTACAAGCACTACCGCAGCGTCCTCACTCAAATCAATTCTCTGAATTGTCTCTTTAGTGCGAACATCCAGTGTCACAATAAACTCGTTTTCATTTTCACCGGCTACAATCGTCTTGTCCGTCTTTACAAGTTCATCGGCATAGCTTTTGCTCGTACCCCCTGATAAATCTGCCTGTGCGGCCAATGCACCGGTTGTGTTGTTTGCATAAAAGTGCGGTCCGATTTGATTATTTGGACTATCCACGGCAAATACATTCGCCGGATAAATCCCTATAATCATAAGTATGCAAAGCAACAGACTGATTAGAGGTTTTACATGTTTCATACATAGCATCCTTCCCTTCTATTTTACTTAAATCAAATCACAAAATATTTTATAGAATGTGATTTGTTAGTAACATTTTTTGCCAACCAGACTAAGCTATATGTTCCGCCTATGATGGTAAACAGTGAAAACCGCAATAGCATATGTACCTAATTTTTATTTTATTAAATTTTCCACTATTGCTTTTGAGTTATATTTCACAAACGACTGTAAACAGTTATAAATAGCATTTCATCCTTAAATATATGCATTACCGATTTAGATTAACCTTTAAAAAACAATAGAAAATCACATTTTCATAAAAAGTTTAAGCGTTTCTTTTAACAACCTTATCTGGTCTTGCAGATAAAATTCATCCTCATACAGTGCAAAATGAACACAAGCACGGACAAAAGTAAAAATCATAGGACGAACCAAATCAGCAGAAAGTCCTATTTTTCCAGCAACCTCATTTGCATATTCCGAATATCTTTTGTTAACGCCTTCAAAAAACTTCTTACCATATTCGTGGTATTTTGGATGGGTATATACCTGATACATTAAACGATACTTCTTACCGTGTTTTTTTGCAGTCCAATAAGGGATTTCATCGATGAACGGCCACAAATCCTGTACACTCATCGGTGCTTTTTTCATAAAGTCATCTTCAACCTTACTCATACAATATTCAGTAGACTGAATAATCAGGTCATCTAAGCCCTCAAAGTATGTATAGATCATTGAAGTTGTATAGCCACAATAATTAGTTAATGCTTTAAGTCCTGTTCCATGCAGTCCTAAATCAGCAAAACCGTTATAACACCTTTCCATAATTTCTACTTTTTTTGCATTCCATTGTTCTTCTGTATATATTGCCACTTCACTCCGCCTTTCTTCCATTCATTCAGAACGTTCGTTATGAATGAAGTATAGCATAATGTTTTTACTTTTGCAATATTTTTTTGCCAACACTGTGACATTTTCAACTTTTTTACTTATCATTTAAAGATGCAATCGGCTCATTCTTAATTTTTTATAATTTAGCTACTAACCAAAAAAGCCACCTAAATCAAGCAACGCTTGATTTAGATGGCCTTTTATTTCCTTTTTTAATTTTTATTAAGCATATCCCCATGTTTTAAGTTTCCAAATTCCGCCACTATTTCTTACAAGTATCCAGTTCCAATTTTTATAAGTCTCTCCTTCTTCAAGACTTCCGTCGCCTTCTTTTGCAACATAAAATTTTGAAAGAAGAACAATTGCTTCATCAGAGTCATATTGCTTTGCCCATTCATCTGCTCTTTCCTTTGAATAATTTTCATCATATTCAAGCTCAAGAAGAACGCATCCGTCGAAGTTTAATGCAAAAAATCCACACACTATATTCATTGCATTATTTATATCACTTTTTTTGAAAATTTCAGAATCGGATATGGTCTTTTTCGCAGTAAGACTCATTCCGCATCCCGAAAAACCAAATACGCATAAAACAGCAAGAAATCCTGCCAGAAATTTCTTCACAAAAAACACTTCCTTTCTTTTTACGCCTTAATTATAGCACTCGAAAATTTGTTTTCCACTGATTTAATAAAATCTTAAAAAAGAATTAACCGCTCTTTTAGATCTATCAAATCCTCTTTTTTACTAATTTTCAAGAAAGCGATGTGTTTTAATATCATGGAGCTGTCACTATCAAAATAAGAAATGCTCGGTCAATGACCGAGCATTTCTTTTTATGTCAAACCAATTATGCTTTTCCGTTGCATCCGAGAACATCAACAATTTTATGGCGAACCATTTCTTTAATATTTTCACGTGCAGGTTTAAGGTACTGTCTGGGGTCAAAATGGTCAGGATGCTCAATAAGATGTTTACGAATAGAACCTGTGCAAACAAGACGAAGGTCGGAGTCTATGTTTATTTTGCAAACAGCCATTTTTGCAGCTTCTCTGAGAAGTTCTTCGGGAATACCTATTGCATCGGGCATTTGACCGCCGTATTCATTGACAATTTTTACCCATTCCTGCGGAACAGAGGATGAACCATGGAGAACAATCGGGAATCCCGGAAGGCGTTCCTCAACTTCTTTAAGAATATCAAAACGAAGTTCCGGTTTATGACCCGGTTTAAATTTATATGCACCGTGGCTGGTTCCTATTGCTATTGCAAGGGAGTCTACGCCTGTTCTTTCAACAAATTCCTGAACCTGGTCAGGTCTTGTATAGGAGGAATCCTCTGCATTTACATTGACATCATCCTCTATACCTGCGAGAGTTCCAAGTTCGCCCTCGACACAAATATCATGTGCATGAGCATACTCAACAACCTGTCTTGTAAGTGCGATATTGTCTTCGAAATCATATTTAGAACCATCTATCATAACAGATGTAAATCCGCTGTCGATACAGTCGCGGCAGGTTTCAAAATCAGCACCGTGGTCAAGATGAAGAGCTATAGGAAGACCGGTATCATATACTGCAGCTTCAACAAGCTTTTTAAGATATATCGGTTTAGCGTATTTTCTTGCTCCTGCGGATACCTGAAGAATAAGCGGAGCATTCTCCTCCGCTGCTGCCTCGGTTATACCCTGGATAATTTCCATATTATTTACGTTGAAAGCGCCGATTGCATATCCACCTTCATAGGCTTTTGCAAACATTTCTTTTGTTCCGACAAGCGGCATAAAAATTCATTCCTTTCAAAGCAATATTTTACATAATTATTTTATACTAAAAACCTTCGGTTTTCAATAGCGAAAGAAATTATTTAACTTTAATTTCAACGAATTTTTCGGGAAAATTTCTCGCATAGTGAAAAAGGAACTGCTGCGCTATACCTGCATAATCGGTAACGCATGATGGCATTTCACCGCCAAGTGCTGCAATTACTCGTTTCATCCAAACATCAGCCGGACAGCGCTCCACTCTTCCAAGTCCATAAAGTAATACGCAATCCGCAACCTTAGGGCCGACTCCATGTACTTTTAAAAGGCGGTCCCTTGCCTCAAAAATTGGAAGTGTCATAAGTTCATTGAGATCAAGCTTCCCCTCGTAAACTTCCTTTGCCGCAGATGAAATATATTCTGCACGATATCCGCATCCGAGCTTTGCAAAACTTTCAACCGGCTCTTTTGCAAATCTTTCAGCTGTAGGAAAAGCATAAATTCCTTCTTCGATTTCCTCACCGAAAGCATTGCAAAGCCTTTCGACTATTCCTTTTATTCTTGAAATATTGTTGTTTTGACTAATTATAAAAGTTATAAAAGCTTCCCAAGGCTCTTGACGAAGGACTCTTATTCCAGGTGCAAACTCACAAGCTGCTCGCAGCATTTCATTTCCGGAAAAATCCGCTTTCAGCGCATCGTAATCTCTCGAAAAATCAAAATAATCAAGCCAGATATCGTTAAATTCTTTCTCATCTGCTCCGAGAAAGACTACCCCATCGCTTTCCTCGCGTATTTTTCCTAAAACTCCCTTTACAACACCTTTCCAAATTCCGTTTTCGTCAACTTTCCATCTAAAGCACTGTCCACAGTCTAAAGTTTCCTCAAGGGAAAGTTTACTTACATCGGTAACTTTTATTCCATCGACAGTTTTCTCAATTTTCATAAAAAATTCACCCTTTTTCTCCGCTTTTTGTGCAGTTTTTTTGAGCATTTTTACGCTCCTCGGTGCTCATTTTTTTGAGCATTTATGCTCAAAAAAATGTACGTAAAGTCTAATAAACTGTTTGTATGATTGTGAATAAATTGTTTCCACAATGTTAAAATACCGTTTTTTCTCATAAAATACGCTATTTTCACCATGAGTTTTCAACGTTTTCCACAGAGTTTTCCACAACACGGTTAAAAATAATATCCTCTCGGTATAATTTATGTTTTATAAAAAACATCTAAATGTTTGAATAAATTCAGACATAAATTTAAAACTATATATGGATAATTATATACGGAGGTGCTTTCGCAATGCTTCGCGGAGTTAATAAAAAAATCATAGAAATAAACAATGTTGAAGGCGGTTATTTTGATCGAATACTTTTCTTTGTAAATGAAGATAAGCGCTCCGAACCTGATTCGGTACTCAATCATCAAGCTGAAAAATATGTTTCCGACTCTTATATTTTAAAATACAAGAAAAGTATTTTTAATAAAGATACCGCAAAAATTGTTCTAAAAATGGCAATATCAGGCGGCATAGGTTTTGCCGTCGGAAAATTGGTAGTTTAAATATTATTTTGTAAGGCGTTTTATTATGAGCTCATACTGAGGATATTGACGGATAAGATCTTCCCTTTCAAGAAGTTCAAAATCTCCGAATTCAAATCCGGGAGATACCATACATCCCGCAAGTGAATAACCGGTGCCATCCATTATTGCACCGAAAATGCTGCCCTTAGGGATAAGCACTTGGGGTTTTTCGCCTCTTTCAATATCAAGTCCGAGTTTCACTCTTTCGAGCTCACCGTTTTTATTTATTATATGAATTACCATAGGAACACCGGAATGGTAATACCATATTTCATCGGATTTAAGGCGATGCAAACGTGAAACATCCCTATCTTTAAGCAAAAAATAGATACTTGTCCAAAGTTTGCGTTCACCATCAAAAGATTTATCTATTGCATTTGCATCAACGATATCTTTTGATTTGAGACATTCGTTATAATATCCACCCTCCGGGTGTTCTTTCATATTAAGCTTTTCGATAAAATATTTACCTGTGTACAATGAAGAAAGCCTCCTAAAAAAGTGATACCTATATTGTATCATTTTTTGGGAGGCTTTTAAAGTACTTAATCCGAAAATCTTAATTCAATATCACGTTTTTTATGTAAATAATATATCGTTATTAAAATTGCGCTTATCATCCATCCCAAAGGATAGCCTGCTGCAACTGCCACAAAGGAATCTGTATACTGTGTTACAAAGAAAAGATATATTTGACGGAATACAACAAATGAAAAAAGTCTTATTGCTGTTGGTATTCTTGTATCACCCGAACCGCAAAGTGCTCCGCACAGAACCGAATTTACCGCTACAAATGCATAGAACGGTGTCATAAATCTTAAAAGAAATACACCATATTCAACTACATCGGCCTCTCTATTGAAAAGCATTATAAACTGCGGTGCAAAAATAAGTATCGGCAATGCTACTATTAAAGTTGCGGCAAGCGCAAGAAATACTGCGTTTTTAGTTCCTTTCTGAGATCTTTGTACATCACGAATACCGAGATTTTGTCCTACAAATGTAGTAATGCTCAAAGATAGACTATCAAGCGGAATAATCGCAAAATGGTCTATTTTTATATATGCAGACCAAGCTGCCATTGCTGATGAACCGAATACATTTATGTATGACTGTACAAAAACATTTGAAAATGCAGTTATGCTCTGCTGAATAGCCGAAGGAAAACCTATGTGAAAAATTTCTTTAAGTACATACTTATGTATCGTTATTTCTCTCCATATAAGTTTATAATTTCCCTTTTCTTTAGTTAAAGTTCCAAGAACAAGTATAGCCGATATAATTTGCGAAATTACCGTTGCATAAGCTGCACCTGCAACTCCCATTTTAAACGCAATTACAAAAACAAGGTCAAAAACAATATTTACAAATGATGAGGCTATAAGATAGTAAAGCGGTCGTTTTGAATCACCTACCGCTCTTAAAATCGCTGCACCCATATTATAAATCATAAGCGATGCAACTCCGGCAAAATATATTGTAAGATATGTTTTTGAATCATAAAAAACATCGTCGGGAGTTTTCATAAATTTAAGCATATACGGTACCATAAAAACACCTACAGCAGTTGCCACTATGCTTAAAACAAAGATCATACCTATGGCGGTATGTACTGCATCGTGAAGTTTCTCTTTATTTTGAGCACCGTAGTTCCTTGCTATTACAACTGAAGCACCGCTTGAAAGACCTGTAAAAAATCCTATGAGCATATTAACTATCGGAGTAGTTATTCCCACTGCCGCTAAAGCCTGTTTACTTACAAAGTTTCCTACAACTATACTGTCGACTGCTGTATAAAACTGCTGAAAAAGGTATCCGAGCATGAGCGGTAAAGCAAATTTAATTATTTTCTCCCATATATTTCCCTCTGTCATAAGGACAGCATTCTTCGATTCCATTGGTTTTCTCCGTTTCAAAAAATATTCCATTATCCATAATATTTCTATCGGTAAATATTTTCAACTGATTTTACAAATTTCTACATAAATATAAATTTACATATATTTTATATGTATTTTTATGGTTGTTTTTTTCAATTTATTATTATATTTATTCATTTTCCGTCCTTTTTTGAATTTTTTTATTCAAGCACTTTAATAATTTATGTTTTTGTGGTATGCTTTAATTAGAAATTTATTCGGAGGATATTTATGAACTACATATACCTTATCGCCGGCATAGTTCTCGGTGCAATTTATCTCGGTAGATCTAAAAATGCAGGAAAACAAAAGTTTGTTCCTTATGAGGCAAAAATGAAACTTAAAAATAAAAAAACCATCGAACAGTACGATGAATGGTGCAATACGGAATCTAAAGGTTGCCTGCTTATAGGACTTGGATTTATTATTTTTGCTCTTTCTGCCACTTTTATGGACAGCAGCGCAGTTACAAGTGCAATTATTGCCATTATCTCCCTTATCGTTTTTGTAATAGGCTTTATGATGCGTGTTGTAAACAACAAGAAACATCTTGGACATTATTTTACTAAACAATAATCAAAAATCCTGCCTTTTTGGCGGGATTTTTTTGATTATTACCGCAACCGATTTTATTTTTTTGCGTGTTATATGGTTGAAAGGAGGTTTTCAAATTGGATGACAACATGATTGTCAAAATGTTTTTTGACAGAAATGAGATTGCCTTAGTAGAAACCGAACGCAAATACGGAAGATATCTTTCCAAAATAGCCTACAACATACTTTTTGACACCGAGGACTGCAAGGAATGTGTCAACGATACTTACATGAGGGCATGGAACATCATTCCACCAAACAGTCCAAAAAATCTTTCGGTATTTCTCGGAAAAATAGCTC
>CAZEKU010000053.1:0-7931 GCA_964512935.1 uncultured Oscillospiraceae bacterium
TCATTTGGCATAAATATCCAGCCTCGAGTTCCGCAAAGAGCAAGTCCTTCCGCAAGTACCGAATTATTATGGAGAATTTCAACCGTTGTTATACCATTTTCTTTGAAAAACTTTGCAGCTTTTGTCTTTGTTGTCCACCAATAATCATGATTGCCTTTCATAATTACTTTTCTTCCGGGCAAAGCCTCAATAAACTGAAAATCCGGCAAAGCTTCACCGAAACCAAGTCCCCATGAAAAATCTCCGGGTATTACAACAGTATCTTCCGGCTTTATTTGTTCTTTCCAGCTTGCTTCAATTTTACTTACATAATCTTTCCAACCGAAAAAATTATCCATAGGTTTGTTCGTTCCAAATGAAAGATGAAGGTCCGCCATTACCCATACCGACATCAGCAGTCACCTCCAATTGTTTTTAAAACAAAATTTTCCATATTCTCTTTTTCGCAAACCGAACTGAATCTGATCTTTTTATTCGAAAGTTCCGAAAGCTGTTTTGGCATTTTTAACTTTGAAAGTTCTTCAAGATCTATTGCTGCTTTAAAATCATCGGAACAGTTTTCTCCCGAAATTGATTTGAGCACGGCTCTTGGAAATTTATAAGGACTCGCTGTTGAAACAATTACAGTTTTTGTGGTATCGCCGGTTTCAATGCGATATTTTTCATATACATCTAAGGCAACCGCCGTATGAGTATCGCAAAGATATCCATTTTGCTCAAATATTGTTTTTATGCGCTTTTCGGTAGTTTCGTCATCTGCAAATCCTGCAAAAAAATCGTTTTTTATTTGCATTAAAATATTTTCCGAAACACAAAACTCTCCTTGAGCACGGAGTGATTTCATAAGTCCCGAAACATATTCGTCATCTTTATTCGAAAGCTCAAAAATAAGCCTTTCAAGATTGCTTGAAACCAAAATATCCATGGACGGAGACTCTGTCATGTAAAAATCTCGGTTTATATTATATTCTCCCGTGCTCAAAAAATCGGTGAGCACATTATTAGTATTGGAAGCACATATAAGTTTTCCAAAAGGCACACCCATCTTTTTTGCATAAAATGCTGCAAGAATATTTCCGAAGTTTCCCGTTGGTACAGCGACATTTACTTTTTCACCGTTTTTTATCTCTCCGCTTGCAATAAGATCGGCATATACCGAGATATAATAGGCAATTTGAGGTATAAGCCTTCCTATATTTATCGAGTTTGCACTTGAAAAACATTTTCCGTGCTCATTCAAATTTTTACGAATTTTTTCATCGGTAAAAATTCTTTTTACCTCCGTTTGCGTATCATCAAAATTTCCAAAAACGCCGCAAACATGAGTATTTTCTCCATCCTGTGTTTGCATTTGGAGTTCTTGCATTTTCGATACACCGTATTTAGGATAAAAAACTATTATTTCTGTTCCTTCAACATCGCAAAATCCTTCAAGAGCCGCTTTACCTGTATCTCCCGATGTTGCTGTTAAAATAACGACTTTTTTATTGCCGCCGATCTTTTGCATGGCTTTTGAAAGGAAATGAGGAAGTATTTGCAGAGCCATATCCTTAAATGCACAGGTAGGGCCATGCCAAAGTTCAAACACAAATTTACCATCGTCAATTTTTACAATACGAGTTGGCGAATCATCCTCAAATTTTCCAATATATGCTTTTTCTGAACATAGCATAAGTTCCTGCTCAGAAAAATCAGTCATAAACTTAGAAAATACCATAGTCACTCTTTGAGCATAGCTGAGCACCGACATATTTTCCAATTCATCTTTTTTGAGCACCGGTAATTCCACTGGCACAAAAAGGCCTCCGTCATCCGAAAGCCCTTTTATAATTGCTTCCGCCGAATCAAGGCGAAGCTTTTTATCTCTTGTGCTTTGAAATTTCACTTTTCACCTTAAATCCTTTCTGCAAAAAAATTATAAGCATTTTCCCAAAATATTTTTTTCGCTGTTTTTACACCGAATTTTGATTCTACCAAACTATAAAGTTCCGGTATATCGTTTATTTTTTCCATGCCTTCTACAACATCACAGCCATCATAATCGCTTCCGATACATATTGAATTTTCACCGCCGAGCAACAACATTTTTTCAATATTTTTTAAAATATCGAATGTGCTCGCTAATGTATCCGAATTTAAAAAATCTTTGTAAAAGTTTATACCTACTATACCGCCACGATGTACTATTTCCTTGAAATATTCGTTTGTAAGATTTCTGCGGTGGTCACAAAGCTCTCTAAGATTGCTATGGCTTGCTGCAACAGCACCTGATGTAGTTTTAAGAACATCATTTAAGCCCTTATCCGAAAGATGTGAAACATCCACTATCATACCAAGACGATTCATTTCTTTGACCACATCAAATCCAAAGGGTTTAAGTCCAAAACTTTGTTCAGAAGAACCCTTCCCCAACTCATTTTCACCATTCCAAGTGAGCGTCATCATTCGAACGCTATCATTCCAAAGGTATTTAAGGCGCTCCAATTTCCCTCCGAGCACCCTTCCTCCCTCGACAGTGAGAATTGCTGCGGTCTTTTTATCTTTGACAATTCTGTCAATATCCGAACTGTTTTTTGCTTGCTCAAAATATGTAAAATAATCTTTAAGCTGAGCATCAAAGAAATGTTTCGACAGATTATAGTAATTAAATGCATCCTCGCCACTTATAACATCCGGACAAAAAATCGCAAAACACTGACAATGCTTTTCTATTTTTTTATTTATCGGGAATGAAATCGCAAGACTTTTATCACTTAGATCGCTACTTTTATGCAGTGCTGTTGTCAATGTATCACAATGCAAATCAAAAAAATCCATGCACAGCCTCCGTTCCGAAAGCATTTTTTATATGAGTGAATTTTTTTACCTCGAGATCGTATTTTCCATAGATTATTTCAAAAACATCAAAGCGAGGCTGACCGTTAAGCCCTTTTTTGAGCTTGTAAAGCATTGCAGCTTTACAGATTTTCTGCTGCTTTGATCGTGTCACTGCCTGCCTTGGAGCGTAAAGACAATCGTCCGCTCTCGACTTAACCTCGATAAAGGCTATGTATTTTCCGTCTTTTGCAACAATATCTATTTCGCCAAGCCTGGTATTAAAATTTCTTTCTATAATTTCATAGCCCTGCTTAATTAGATATTCAGCTGCAAAATCTTCGCCCATATCTCCTCTTCGACGCTTTTCTGTAATCAAAAAATCACCTTCAGTGCATTTTTTTGAGAAATGTCATTCTATGTATTTCGCTTGGGCCAAACTCTCTGATTTTTTCATAATGAAGTTTTGTTCCGTAGCCTTTGTGTTTCGCAAAACAATACTCAGGATATTTTTCATCCATTTCAAGCATGAATCTATCCCTGCTTACTTTTGCAAGAATTGATGCGGCCGCAATACTTGCAGATGTCGCATCGCCTTTTATTACAAATTCCGAAGGAGTTTGTAAATCTTTTGGAACTCTGTTTCCGTCAATAAAAACATATTCGGGCTTCGTGCTCAAACTTTCTACCGAATTTTTCATTGCGAGCATCGTAGCTTCAAGAATGTTAACCTCATCAATTGTTTTAGAATCTACCGACTGTATTGAATACGCAATAGCGTGCTCAATAATTTCATCATAAAGCTTTTCACGCTTTTTTTCGGAGAGTTTTTTGCTGTCATTTAGACCTTCGATTTCGTAATCCTTAGGGAGAATTACAGCTGCGGCAAAAACCGGGCCCGCAAGAGGGCCTCTTCCCGCCTCATCAACACCACAAATGTATTCCGCACCAAGTTCGCTGTACTTTGTTTTTTCAAATTCATATAAGCTCATTAGGTCTCTCCAAGGTTATTCTACCTATTTTTCCGCCACGGAATTCATCCAAAAGCATTGCTGCCGCTCTTTCGGTATTTACCTCTCCTCCGGAAATTTTCATTCCACGTTTTGCACCTATAAGTTCAAGAAGATCATAAGGCTCAATATCGGCAGTTTCTTCATCGGTTAACTTATATCTTTCGCAAAGGAGCTTATGATTTTCGTGGTTAAGAAGATCCGCAAGGCGCATTGCAAGAGTTTCTATATCAAGAATATCGTCTTTTACGGCACCTGTAAATGCAAGGTGCTCACCTACGGTTTTATCTTCAAATTTAGGCCAAAGAACTCCGGGCATATCAAGCAAATCTATGCCTTTATCGAGGGTTACCCATTGTTTTCCACGAGTAACACCGGGACGGTCTTCAACCTTAGCACGCTTTCCTCCCGCAATTCTATTTATGAATGATGATTTTCCGACATTCGGTATACCAACTATCATCATTCTTATTGGTTTACCTTCCATTCCTTTTCTTGCTCGTTTTTCAAGTTCATCTTTCAAAACTTCACGCACAAGATGTGCAAGTTTATTAAGTCCTCTTCCGCTTCTGCAATCAGTCGCAAGAGATGTAACACCATTTGATTTATAATATTCTATCCATTCCTGAGTTATAGCCTCATCTGCCATATCACATTTATTAAGGATAACAATTCTCGGTTTTCTTCCAACCAAGCTCTTCATTTCGGGATTTCTGCTTGAAAAAGGTACTCTTGCATCGGTTATTTCCACAACAACATCAACAAGAGGAAGATTTTCTTTCATCAAACGGCGGGTTTTAGCCATATGTCCGGGAAACCACTGTATATCTACCTGTTCCATAAGGCGAAAATCGCCTCCTTTCAAAAATATCATATTATTCTAACATAGATTATACTACATTGTTATGCAATTTTGCAAGTGGCTTATTTAAGCGATTTTTTAAGCCTTAGTATAAAAAAGACTCCCTTGTCAAAAAGACAAGGGAGTTTTTTCGCAAATAACAAATTATCTGACTTGTTTGACCTTTGCAGCTTTACCAACTCTATCACGGAGATAGTAGAGTTTAGCTCTTCTAACACGACCATGACGAACAAGTTCAACTTTTTCGATCATAGGGCTGTGAATCGGGAAAACTCTTTCAATTCCGCAGCCGTGTGCTACACGACGAACGGTAAAGGATTCAGAAATACCGCCATGCTGTTTAGCGATAACAGTACCTTCAAAAATCTGGGTTCTGTAGTGGTCTCCCTCTTTAATTTTGCAATGAACCTTAACGGTATCACCGATTGCAACTTCGGGTTTGTCAGCTCTCAGACAATCCTGAGAAATAAGTTTAAGTGCATCCATTTTAAATATCCTCCTTATTATTTTTCAGACATTCATACTCAATGGATACCATTGACAGAGGACTGTCCGCCCGACATATTTTTTGTCGTTCATGTCGCCGGGAATGCGACAGCGCCATTTACACATAGTAAACAGCCATATTATAATAACATAAGCAAAATATAATTGCAAGTGTTATTTTCAAAAATCATCTGAAAATTTCCATTTTTTCGTTATAAACCGCTGTTCTTCTTACATTTATATCATCCGGACGGTATCCTGCAAAGCTTTGAAAAGCAGAAAATACAAGATCCGGATTTATATTCAGTTCAACTCCAGCAGCAAGTCGTGCTCTTAAGAAATATTTTCCATCCTTAAATTCAAGCTTTGAAAGTTTTATATGTGGTTTTATGTTTATTTCTTTTTCACCGCTTTTAGTCTTTTTTACAACCGGAACATCTTCCCTGTCAAAGCACCTATACCAATCAGCGAGCACAGTTTCGGTATTTTTTTCATCAGCTGCAAAAGATATTTCATAATCGGCAAAACGAATCTGTTTTGCATCCATTTTAGGCTTTCCCGCTGCAATTGCCTTAAAACCAACAGGAAGAACAGCATTTATTCTATGTACAATTTCTTCATAAGGCATAGGAGAAATAAGTCTGAAATCCACGCTCTCGGCAACACTTTCATATCCGAGTGAAAGAGGCAATGCAAAAGTTAGGTACAAATGCGGATGGAAACCTTCTGTATACCAAAAATCTATCTTAGAGCGTTTAAGTGCACGCTGAAATGCTCGCATTACATCAAGATGTGAAATATATTTTGCACTTTTTGTTTTAGTATAAAAAAGTCTTACATCAATAAAATCCATCACATCATTCAAAACAAACGCCTCCTTTCAGACAATTTGCTCCGCAACCGGAACATTTCTGACGGCAGTTAGGTGTAGTAACACTCTCACGTGCTTTTTTATTCTCATTTATGATAAATCTTTTTGTTACACCATAATCAAAAATATCCCATGGCATTATTTCATCATAGCTGCGAGTTCTGTTTGCGTAAAACTCAGGTTTTACGCCACATTCTTCAAATGCTTCCATCCAAACATCAAATTTGAAATGTTCATCCCAGCTGTCAAGGTTACAGCCTTTACGCCAAGCAGTTTCGATTACTTTGCCGATTTTTCTATCTCCTCTTGCAAGAACAGCCTCAAGATAAGATGTTTCGGCGTCATGCCAATCAAGATTTATTTTTCTGCTGTGAAGAGCACTTCTCATAACCTCTTGCTTTCTGTGAAGCTCTTCTCTGCTATCTTGCGGTTCAAATTGGAACGGTGTAAAAGGTTTCGGAACAAAGCTTGCAACGCTACAGGTAACCTGTACACCTTTGCCTTTGGGTTTATTCGGCATATGATAGAAAAGATCCACAACACGCTGAGCTGTTTCGACAATTCCTCTGACATCATCATCTGTTTCGGTCGGAAGACCTATCATAAAATAAAGCTTTACGGCTGTATATCCACCCTCAAATGCTGTTTTGCAGGTATTCATTATTTCTTCTTCTGTGACATTTTTATTTATAACATCACGCATTCTTTGAGTTCCTGCTTCGGGAGCGAAAGTGAGTCCGCTTTTACGAACTTTACTTATTTTTTTAAGAAGATCTTCGCTGAAATTATCCACCCTCAAAGAAGGAACCGCAAGGTTTACATGTTCTTTAGAAGTCCATTCAAGAAGGTCGTCCAAAAGTGGTTCAAGTTCGCTGTAGTCACTGGTGCTAAGAGATGTCAGTGAAAGTTCCTCATATCCTGTGCTGTCACAAAGACAATGAGCATCCTTTGAAAGTGTAGAGAAATGCTTTTCTCTTACAGGTCTATATATAAATCCTGCTTGGCAAAAACGACATCCACGAATACATCCACGCATAAGTTCAAGCTGACTTCTGTCATGGACAATGTCAATAAACGGTACAACGAATTTATCCGGATAAGAAACACTGTCAAGATCCTTAATTATTCTTTTAGTTATCGGAACTACCGCAGTTTCTTTAGGAACAAATTCTTTTACTGTTCCATCATCATTATAGACAACATCAATAAGTGAAGGAACATATACGCCACTTATTTTTGCAGCCTCTATAAGATATTCTTTTTTACTCCAATTTTCTTCCTTAGCCTTTTTATAAAGCTCTACAACCTCAGGAAGAACTTCTTCGCCCTCTCCGGGCATAAAAAGGTCTATAAAATCCGCAATAGGTTCAGGATTGCAGGAACAAGGACCGCCTGCCACAACAAGGTTTTTAAGCTCATGTCTGTCTTCTGCCCTTACAGGTATTCCCGCAAGATCAAGCATATTAAGAATTCCGGTGTACGAAAGTTCATATTGAAGTGTAAAGCCTATAATATCAAAATCCGATATGGGATCACGGCTTTCAAGTGCAAAAAGTTTAATATTTTCTTCACGCAGGATTTTTTCCATATCAACATCCGGCGCAAAAACTCGTTCGCACCATACCTTAGGATCTTTATTCAAGATACTGTAAAGTATTTTCATTCCGAGATGGCTCATTCCAACTTCATATAAATCGGGAAAGCAAAAAGCAAATCTTACAGAGATATCTTCTTTATTTTTTACAACACTGTTAAGCTCTCCTCCACAGTATCTTGCAGGTTTTTGGACAAGGCTTAAAACTTTTTCGGGAATTGCTGGCAAAACGATTCCTCCTTTCAATTAACCTTATAAGTATAACATAATACTAAAAGGTTTTTCAATAGCAAG
>CAZEKU010000054.1:0-4364 GCA_964512935.1 uncultured Oscillospiraceae bacterium
CGAGGTTTTTGAGCACGCAGATGAATATATCGACCTTGTAAAAAGAAGTGCGGTGCTCAAAGGCTTTACGGATATGATAAAGGAGCTTGCAGATATAGCCGAAGATTTCAATGCGGAAGAATTTTTCGATAAGCTCTGCGAAAAAACAGGCTATGTGGAAATGCTTAAAGCACAGGGCCTTGAAGGCGAAACACGCCTTGAAAACATAGGCGAGCTTAAAACAAATATGATGAAATATCAAGATGCTGCGGAAAATGCGGAGCTCAGCGGATTTTTAGAGGAGGTAGCGCTCTATACCGACCTTGACAGGTTAGAGAAAAGCGACTGCGTGCTCATGATGACTCTCCATTCCGCAAAGGGCCTTGAATTTGAAAATGTCTTTATAATAGGCGCCGAGGAAGGCGTTTTTCCGGGTATGCAGGCTATATACGACATGAACGAAATGGAGGAGGAACGCCGCCTTGCCTATGTCGGAATAACCCGTGCAAAGAAAAATCTATTTATGACTGCCGCCGCACGAAGAATGATTTTCGGTCAAACAAGCTATAACAGAATTTCCCGTTTTGTAAATGAAATTCCCGAGGAATATAAGGATTATTTTGACGAAAGCGAAAGAACTAAGCAAAATGTCAGTTACCATTTTGATGATGCACCGGACGGTAGGGTGAAAATTGAAAAAACCTATACCGAGGCGCCTAAATCAAAAGGCGAAAGCTATCAGGTGGGCGATGTGGTTTCACATAGAGTTTTCGGAAAGGGAACAGTTCTCTCTGCAAATAAAATGAGCGGGGATACCCTTTTGGAAATAGCTTTTGAAAAAGTCGGTACTAAAAAGCTTATGGCGAATTTTGCAAAGCTCAAAAAGGAATAATATATTTGCCTTACGAAGTAAGAAAACATAAGGAGATAAAAATTTGAAACAAATTTTACTTACAATAGAGGAAATAGCTGCCGTATCTGGTTCGGTAACGGATTCCGAAAGCCTCAGCAATTTTCTCAGCAGCTTCGGGAAAATGAAGCTCAGCGAAATAATTTCAAAATACGGTGAAAGAACTCTTTGGGCACTTTTTACAGTTGCAGTGGGAATATTCCTTGTGCAGTATGTGCTCAAAATCATCATGCGATATGTTGAAAAAAGCGAGCTTGCCTCAGGTGCAACAAAATTCATCAAAGGAATAGTCGCATTTCTGCTCTATTTCATAGTGATACTCACTGCGGCAAATGTTTTGGGAATACCCGTTACATCCGTTCTTGCAATATTCAGTGTATTCACTTTAGCGTTTTCTCTTGCAATAAAGGACATAATCGCACTTTTTGCAAGCGGAATTACAATTCTTCTTTCAAAACCGTTTAACGCAGGTGATTTTGTTGAAATACCCGAAGAAAATGTTTCGGGATTTGTTTCGGAAGTAGGACTTATTCATACCCATCTTTTCACAGCGGATAATAAGGAAATAATAATTCCAAACAGCATTGTTGCAGGAGATACAATTATAAATTACAGCAAAATAGGTTTCCGCCGTCTTGATGTAGTATATTCAATAAGCGAAAGCAATGATTTTGAAAAGGCAAAAATGCTTATCCGAGAGGTTGTCGAGCAAGAGGAGCTTGTTGAAAAAGACAGAGATATCTTCATAATGGTAACGGATATCAGCTCAAGCGGTATTGATATCGTTTGCAAAGTATATGTAAAATGGGACAGCTATGAAACATTAAGATGCAGACTTAATGAAAAAATAAAGGTTATCTTCGATAAAAACGGTATCAAAACCCCGTATAACCGAGTAGATGTCCGTATGAAATAAAGGAGGATAAAAATGCAGGGAACGCTTGTAAGAAAGCAAATAGGTGAGGGCGCATTTATGAACTCTGTTGCGGAAACAAAGTTTAAATCCGACAGAATAAGTCTTTGCCTTGTTACACCCATAAATAAAGAAACAGCAACAGTAAACGCTCTTGTGCCTTTTGTATTAAGAAAAGGCTGCAAAAGCTGCCCGGACTTTACAGAGCTCAACAAAAAGCTTGCAAAAATGTACGGAGCTATTCTTGATGCAGATGTTGCAAAACATGGAGATAAACAGATAATCGAAGTTTCACTTCAGTTTACGGATGACCGCTATGCAATAGGCGGAGAAAATATGACCGAAACAGCGGCAAAGCTGCTTTCAGATATAGTTTTTGAGCCTAATTTTGACGAAAACGGACATTTTCCGAAAATAGATCTTGAGCTTGAAAGGGAATACCTTATAGATACAATAGAAAGTGAGCTCAATGATAAGCGTGTTTATGCAATCTCAAAAGCCTTCGGAATGGTTTTTGAAAATGAACCTTTCGGAGTAAAACGCTACGGATATGTTGAGGATGCAAAAGCTATAACGGATGAAAGCCTTGCAAAGGCATGGAAAGAGCTTATAAAAACCTCTCAAATTGAGATTTTCTTCGCAGGACCCGGTAATTCCGAAATTGCCGAAAAGGTTTTCAGCGAAAGAATTTCAAAAACAGAGCGTGAGCCTCTCTATAAAGAGCCCTTTGAGCTTGTGGAATATTCTCCGCTTAAAGAAGCAGAGGAAAGTATGGACATTGTACAGGGCAAGCTTGTTATGATATTCCGTATGGGTGCTCCGAAAACCGAGGAAGAAAAAAATGCCGCAAGAGTTCTTTCAGCTCTCTATGGCGGAACAGCTTTTTCAAAGCTGTTTATGAATGTGCGTGAAAAAATGAGCCTTTGCTACTATGCCGATTCTCATTTTGAACGCAACAGCGGCGTTATGACAGTGGATTGCGGTATCGAATTTGAAAACCGCAGTAAAGCTCAAAGCGAAATTCAAAATCAGCTTGAAATGATTGCAAATGGCAATTTTACCGATGATGAACTCAATGATACAAAAGGCGCAATAATAAACAGCCTTGGCTCCGTAGGAGATACCCTTTATTCTGTTGAAGGATGGTATATGGGCGGAATTATCGAGGGAAACATCGTCACCCCCGAAGATGATAAAAAAGCAATAATGGCTGTCACAAAAGAGGATATTATGAATGCTGCAAAAAAAGCAAAGCTTGCAGCGGTATTCTTCCTTAAAGGAGGCGATGATAAGTGAGTTATAAAATGGAAAAAATAGAAAGCAAACGCCTCGGTGATTGCTATTATAAAGTTGAGCATCCAAGCGGTCTTACAATTCTTATGGCACCTATGGAGGGCTTTTCCACAGCTTATGCAATGTTCGGAACAGCCTATGGCTCCATTGATACCTGCATAAAAAATGTAAAGAACGGTGAGTTTAAAAAAATCCCAGCAGGAACTGCTCACTATCTTGAGCATAAGCTTTTTGAAAGCGAGGAGTGCTCTGCATTTGAACGCTACGCTAAAACCGGTGCTAACGCAAATGCCTACACAGCTTTTGACAGAACTGCATATCTCTTTTCCTGTTCGGATAAATTCGATGAAAGTATCGAAATACTTATGGATTTTGTTACCCATCCGTATTTTACCGAGGAAACGGTTGCAAAAGAAAGGGGAATAATCGGTCAGGAAATAAGAATGTATGATGATTCGGCCGATTGGAGAGTGCTTTTTAACCTTTTAGGCGCACTTTATCATAAAAATCCCGTAAAAATAGACATTGCAGGAACGGTTGAATCCATTGAGGAGATAACCGCAGATCTGCTTTATGATTGCTATAATACATTCTATGACCTCCATAATATGGTGCTCACCGTTGCAGGAAAATTCGATATGGATACCGTGCTCAAAACTGCCGATAAGGTGCTCAAGCCTGCAGGCGATTTTTATATTGAGCACGCAAGCTGCGATGAACCGGATACGGTTGTAGAAAACTATGTTGAACAGCAGCTGCCTGTATCTGTTCCGATGTTTACCATAGGATTTAAGGGAAAAACCGGTACCGAAGCGGAAAATTTCCGTGGAAGCATCCTTGATGAAATATTTATAGAGGCTCTTTGTGACGATTACACAAAGGTTTATCGTGAGCTTTACGACGAAGGAATTATAAATGCAACCTTCGGAAGTGAGGTGTTCTGTGGAAGAGATTATATTTCAATTTTCATTTCAGGAGAAAGCAGAGACCCTAAAAAGGTATATGACCGCCTTAAAGCAGAGTTTGAGCATATGCTTGAGCACGGAATACCGGAAGATGTTTTCACCTGTGCTCAAAGGTCTGTTTACGGACATTATATGCGTTCCTCTGAAAGAGTTACCGGTGTCGCAACAGCGCTTTTCAACTGTCATTTCCCCGGAGTTGATATGTATGAAATGCTCGAAATTGCAGCTAATGCAACACCCGAAAGTGTAATGGAGCGTGTAAGAAAAACTTACAGCATAGAAAATTCAGCACTTTCCGTAATAA
>CAZEKU010000054.1:4374-7930 GCA_964512935.1 uncultured Oscillospiraceae bacterium
AGCAAGGAGGAAAATATATGACGGATATTATAAGCTTTCCGGGTCTCGGACTTGAATTTACGGTAAACCGTGTTGCTTTTTCAATAGGTTCAATCGACATCTATTGGTATGCGGTGATAATCGCAACGGGCTTTGCCCTTGCCCTTGCCTTTGCATTTAAAAATTTCAGCCGTTTCGGAATAGATTCCGATCGAGCAATAGATGTAATATTCTTTGCAATGATTTTCGGAATAATAGGCGCAAGGCTCTATTTCGTTGCATTTCAATGGGATATGTATAAAGACAATCTCATGGAAATCCTCAATATAAGAGGTGGGGGACTTGGTTTTTACGGAGGAATAATCGGCGGACTTATAGGGCTTTTAATAGGCTGCAAGCTCCGTGGACAAAATGCTTTGGCTTTTCTCGATGTAGCAGGAGGTGCCCTTCTTATAGGACAGGGTATAGGACGCTGGGGCAACTTTGTAAACAGCGAGGCTTTCGGTTCAAATACGAACTTAATTTGGGGAATGACAAGCCCTAAAATTGCAAGCTACATCGAAAGACACAGCACCGAAGCAATGGGCACCGTTATGGACCCTAATATTCCGGTACATCCTACATTCTTATATGAATCAATATGGTGCGCAATAGGACTTATTGTTTTTTGCTATGTGATGAAAAAACGCAAATTTGACGGTCAAATGCTTTTGTTCTATTTGGGATGGAATGGATTCGGAAGAATGATAATCGAGGGATTGCGTACAGACAGCCTTATGATAGGTCCATTTAGAATATCTCAGCTTTTGGGATGTCTTATGTTTGTTTTTGCGGTAATTTGCTACTTTGTCGCAAAAAAACTTATGAATTCGGAAAAATGCCCTAATTGGCTTGGAATTTTTGCAAACAGCGAAAAGGGAAAACTTGTTGCAGCCGGAAAATGGGATTACAAAAACAGCTGTGAAAAACAGGAAATAACAGATAAAAAAGTTTCCGAATAACGGATTTTCACCGAAAAGGTGATGAAAGGAGAGGCAATGGCGGTTATAATTGACGGAAAGAAAATTGCATCCGAGGTGCGAGCCGAGCTTAAATCTGAAATAGACAGAATGGTTACGGAAACAAAAAGAAGACCCTCCCTTGCGGTAATACTTGTGGGAGAGGACCCTGCATCAAAGGTCTATGTGCGCAATAAACAGCGTGCCTGTGAGGAAGTCGGAATTGCAAGCGAAGTGGTAACTCTTGCGGAGGATATAACTCAGGAAATGCTGGAATTTATCATAAATTCCTATGCGGCAAGGGTTGATATTGACGGTATTCTCGTACAAATGCCACTTCCTAAGGGCCTTGATAGTGAAAAAGCACTTGCGTGCATTCCTGCAAAAAAGGATGTGGATGCTTTTCATCCTGAAAATGTTGGACATATAATGCGTGGCGATTACCGCTTTTTACCATGTACCCCTGCGGGTGTAATGGAACTTTTACATCGCTACGATATCTCTCCTGCGGGCAAAAAATGCGTTATTGTCGGAAGAAGTGATATAGTCGGAAAACCTATGGCAATGATGCTTTTGCACGAAAACGGAACCGCTGAAATATGCCACAGCAAAACGGCTAACCTTAAAGAGGAAACCCTTACTGCGGATATCCTTATAGCAGCTGTCGGAAAGCCTAAATTCATAACCGCAGATATGGTTAAGGATGGCGCAGTGGTAATTGATGTGGGTATAAACCGTGATGAAAACGGTAAGCTTTGCGGTGATGTGGATTTCGAAAATGTCGAGCCGAAAGCAAGCTACATAACCCCTGTTCCCGGTGGAGTAGGCCCTATGACAGTGGCAATGCTTATGAAAAACACGGTTACTGCGGCAAAAAAAGCATAAAATAAAAGAAAAACGCAGCCATAGGCTGCGTTTTTTTATCGCTTAATTTTGAGACGGTTCAAGGTTATAACTGCCGTAGGGCCAAAGGTAATAAATGTTTTGCAAAATCCGTGGAGATCATATTCGGCTTTGGTATTAGGTTCGATTTTTGTTTCGGAGTCAAAACCAACGGTGATTATATCTTCTCGTTAGAAAACATCTTCCAAAGTAAGTTCTCCGCCCTCGATGATTTTGGGAATACCATTTTTATCATAAATTATGTAGGTATTGGGCTGCATCCAAAGCGGATAAAATCCATCCGAAGTTATCTGTTCAAAGGTTTTATAACCCGTTTTGTTTACATCGAATAAAAAAACAGAGCCTGTTTTTAACAGACTCTGTTTTTGTTAATTCAAGTGATTATCTCATATAATCAAATTCGATATCGAGTATGCTTACGGTGTCACCTTCGTTGATGCCCATTTCCTCAAGCTTATCAATAATTCCCGAAAGGCGAAGAACACGCTGAAAATACTGAAGAGATTCATAGTCATCAAGGTCAACATAACCGAGAGCGTGCATGAGCCAAGGTGCCTCAACAACATAAATGCCGTCCTCAATATGAATGCTGAATTCCTGTTTAGAGGAAATTTCCTCTTTAACAGGAGCCTCAACCTCATATCTTGTAATAGGAGGAAGTTTAGCAAGCTCTGCTGCTACAGCGTTGATAAGCTCTTTTACGCCTTCGCCGGTTGCAGCGGAGATAAGATAGGTTTTAAAACCGTTTTCTTCGGCAAATTCGTTGAACTCGTCAATCATTTCATCAATTGATGCATCTGCTTTATTAAGAGCAACAATCTGAGGACGCTTTGCAAGCTCAGGGTTGAATTTATCAAGCTCATAGTTGATCTGTTTATAGTCATCAATGGGATCACGGCCGTCCATTGCAGAAATATCCACAACATGAAGAATAAGACGGCAACGCTCTACATGACGAAGAAAATCGTGACCAAGACCTATTCCTTCGGATGCACCTTCAATAAGACCGGGAATATCTGCCATAACAAAGGAACTTCCCGCATCCATTTTTACAACACCGAGAACGGGGGTAAGAGTTGTGAAAGGATAGTTTGCAATTTCGGGTTTTGCAGCAGAAACAACGGAAATGAGTGTGGATTTACCTACATTAGGGAAACCTACAAGTCCGACATCTGCAAGGAGCTTAAGCTCAAGAGTTACCTCGAACTCTTCACCGGGGAAACCGGGTTTTGCAAATTTCGGAATCTGTCTTGTAGCAGATGCAAAATGGCTGTTACCCCAACCGCCTTTGCCACCTTTTGCGACAATATGAGGCTCTTTATCGGAAATATCCGCAAGGATTCGTCCGGTTTCAGCCTCACGAATAAGAGTTCCTACGGGAACCTTTATTATAAGGTCGGGTGCGGATTTTCCGGTGCAGTTACCACCGGAACCGTTTTTTCCGTTTTCTGCAATATAGCGTTTTTTATATTTGAAATCAATAAGGCTGTTAATGTTGGTATCGCCGACAAAGACAACGTTTCCGCCTTTGCCGCCGTCACCGCCGTCGGGACCGCCGGCGTTTACATACTTTTCTCTATGAAAAGTAACAACGCCGTTGCCGCCGTTACCGGCCTTAATTCTGATTTTTGCGGTATCGACAAACATCTTTTATACCTCCGATTTATAATTAAAGG
>CAZEKU010000055.1:0-7467 GCA_964512935.1 uncultured Oscillospiraceae bacterium
GCGCTTCATCAATCAGAATAAGTATTACAATTTGCTGTTCATCCGCAGGTGCTACTTCAATGAAGGAAGATACATATGCTTCGACCTAACCGCTTTCGGTTACCTGGTCAAGTTTTTCGGAAGTACCGGTTTTACCTCCGATTTTGTATCCCGGAACAGCCGCTGTGCGTCCTGAACCTTCGCTTACAACGGTTCCGAGTATATCACGAACTGTTTTCGAGGTACTTTCGGAAATTACCTGACGAACAAGCGTAGGCTCATATTCTTCAACTGTGCTTCCGTCGGAAGAAATTACCTTTTGCACAATATATGGCTCATAAAGATTTCCTCCGTTTACTGCAGCGGAAACCGCTGTAATAAGCTGTATGGGGGTTACTTTAAAGGTCTGACCGAAAGCACTTGACGCAAGGTTCATTTCGGTCATTTTTGTATGATAAATACTTGTTGCCTCACCCGGAAGATCTATATTTGTTTTTTCGGTAAGACCGAATGCCTCAAAATAGTTTTGGAAATTTGATATTCCCATATTCAGTCCGATTTGAATAAAAGCAGGGTTGCAGGAGTTTTGTACTGCTTTTTCAAGAGTTTGTTCACCGTGTCCGTGAGTTTTCCAACAGGATATTTTTCTGTCTGCAACATTTGCGTATCCTATGCAGGTGAAGCTGTCACCGAGAGTTGTGGTATTGCTGTCAAGAGCCGCAGCAAGTGTTATTATCTTAAATACCGAACCGGGCTCATAAGGGTCGGAAACCGCTTTGTTACGCCACCTATCATACTGCGCCTGAGTTGTTGCGGCAGCCTGTTCATCATCGGGAAGGGACTCTATTTCCTCTTTAACCGAATCCGGAAGCGATGTATAGTTATTGGGGTCAAAGTCGCCTTTTGTTGCCATTGCAAGTATTTTTCCCGTATTAGGATCCATTGCAATGCAGGCGCCTCGCTGCTGAACGCTATGTTCTTTTACCGCAAGCTCAAGATGTTTTTCGACAAAATACTGAATACCCTCGTCAATTGTAGTGATTATGCTGTTACCGTCCTCGGAGGAATAGAGTTCATCATACTCGAAGGGCATTTTTTGTCCCCATGAATCCTGTGCGGAAATAAGTTTTCCCGGAGTTCCGCTTAAAATATCGTCATAATAGGATTCAAGTCCGTATGAGCCTACATAGTCGGAGTTTACAAAGCCTATGACAGATGCGGCGAAATTTTCGTAAGGATATTTTCTTGAAACATCTTCCTCAACAAAAATACATCTTGAAACACCGTTATTTGTTGCAAAAGAGGTTACCTCCTCAACGGTTGCTTTATCTACCTTTGCTTTAACTGCTGCATAAAGAGTATCTCTTTCGCATTTTTCACGGAGATAGCTTTCGCTTACTCCGAGAATTTCCGAAAGGCCCGATACGATAAGCTCCTTTGTTGTTTCATTCTTGATATTGTTAGGTGCGATACATATAGTCCACGCAGTGGTGCTCATTGCAAGCTTATTTCCGTTTGCGTCATAAATTGCACCTCTGTTTGCTGCAATTTCCGTTACCTCAAGCTGATTTTCGGCAGCCTGTCGCTGATATTCCTCAGCATCCACTATTTGAATATGAAAAAGGCGTCCTATAAGAATTACAAAGCACATAAGCGCTATGGCACACGCAAAAAATATTCTGATTTTTATAATAGCACTCGGTGATTTACCCATTTTTCGTATATTTTTCTCCTTTCACCAAGTTTTTCCTTATTTCGAGGAAATACCCAATTATTAAGACAGCGCCGCTTAATAAAATTATACAGCGGCGCTACATAGATATAATATTATTTCAAAACGGCAAGTATTCCGCAATAAAATTTATAAATCTTTCCCAATTTTCTTTAATAAGATATTTTCCACCTGTATGAGCAACTGAAATTTCGTCAGTTCCCGTAAGGCTTACATATTCAACCTGTGCGGAATCTATCTTTGCAAGTCCTAATTTTGTTTCCGCTGCTTCTTCGAGAGTTTTTATGGAGGTTATTGCCTCAAGCTCTGCCTGAAGTCTTACATATTCTGTATC
Organism: uncultured Oscillospiraceae bacterium; assembly: GCA_964512935.1. Classification (GTDB taxonomy): domain Bacteria; phylum Bacillota; class Clostridia; order Oscillospirales; family Ruminococcaceae; genus UMGS1668. Next base: position 2,046 of record CAZEKU010000055.1, read on the forward strand.
AAGCTCGGTTATTTGGCCTTCATAAAAGCTTACCTCACTTGTAAGCTCTGTAAGCACTACCTGGCTGTAAATCATAGTTACAGCGATAACTATGGTTAAAGCGCTTACAAGAATAATTTTGACCGGTGCTATTGTTTTAGCTTTGCGGCGATTTTTAATTATTCTCAATGAGCTGGTTTTAAGCTCTTTATCCTGCTGCTCGTTAGTTTTTGCCGCAAAGTTTTCTAAATTATAAGCGACCTCTGTCAACGAACCTTACTCCCTTCCGAAATTTATATCTTAAAGCTTTTCGATAACTCGAAGCTTTGCACTTCTGCTTCTATGGTTATATTCAAGTTCCTCTTTGGTTGCCTCTATGGGTTTTCTTGTAGTAAGCTTTCCACGAGGAGTTTTTCCGCATATACAAACCGGAAATTCCGGAGGGCAGGTACAGCCTTTTGTATATTCCGCAAAAGCTTTTTTTACCATTCTATCCTCAAGCGAATGGAATGTTATTATTGCAAATCTTCCGCCCGGAGCTAATCTGTCAAAGACTCTGTCAAGAGCCTCCGCCAAACGGTCAAGCTCACCGTTTGTTGCTATACGAAGTGCCTGGAATGTTTGGCGTGCAGGATGTCCTCCGCTTCTGCGTGCTGCTGCGGGATATGCGTTTTTAACTATTTCCGCAAGTTCCGTTGTGGTTTCGATAGGCTTTACGGCTCTTGCATCAACTATTGCGTTTACTATTCTCGGTGTAAATTTTTCTTCACCGTAATCGTAAAGTATTTTTGCAAGCTGAGCACCCGATGCATTGTTTACAAGGTCATAGGCAGAAGTTCCCTCTTGACTCATACGCATATCAAGCGGTGCTTCCTGATGATAGCTGAAACCTCGCTCCGCTGCATCAAGCTGATGTGAACTTACTCCGAGGTCTAAAAGTACTCCGTCGACCTTATCAATTCCAAAACTGTCGAGTACCGAAGGAATTTCGGCAAAATCCGAGCGTATAACTTTTGCACAGGGATATTTTTTAAGCCTTTCCGTTGCGGTTTTTATGGCATCGGGGTCTTTATCGAGTGCTATAAGCTTTCCGCTTGTAAGGCGTTTTGCAATTTCGGAGGAATGACCCGCTCCTCCTGCGGTTCCGTCTACATATATTCCGTCGGGTTTTATATTTAGCTGTTCGATGCATTCGTTAAGGAGCACCGAAATATGCTGAAAATCAAGTTCTTCCATTTTCGGTCACCTCAAAATCCAAGTTCATCCATTGCTGCGGCAATATCGTTGGAATCTATTGCACTGCTGCGCTCTATCCATAATTCTCTATCCCAAATTTCCACATGGTCGGATGCACCTATTACCGCAATATCCTTGGTTATATTTGCATAGCTGCGAAGTGTTTGAGGTACAAGAATTCTTCCCTGCTTGTCCGGATTTACAACTGCTGCCGATGAAAACATAAAGCGTTTTAAATCACGGGCCCTTGCTTGAGGAAGTTTTGCGATAGCCTCACTCATACATTCCCATCTTTCCATCGAATAGGCTGAAAGACAACCGTCAAGGCCTTTTGTTACAACAAACTGTTCTCCGAGATCTTCCCTAAGCTTTGCGGGAAAATTAACTCTGCCCTTTTCATCGAAGCTATGATAATATTCTCCGATATACATTGTCCTTCCTCCTTTCTCAGGTTTTAATGAAATTTAGGAAAAGTTTAGCCACTTTTACCCACACTTCACCACTTTTACTAATATTATAACTCAAATCACAGAAAAATCAATAGTATTTTTTAAAATTAACAATTTAATCTTTCGGCATAACAATGCGAAAAAACAACGTTTTTTTGTTTCTTTTGGTGAAAAGTGGAAATAAAAAAGCTCATTTCGTAAGAAATGGGCTTTTTTAGGGCTTATTTTATTGTTTTTTTGGCAATATGTGGGTTAATTTTGCTTATTTTTGAGCATTTTTCTGCTGCTGATGGAAAGCAGTTCGAGTTCCTTTTACCTCTGTAAGAGATGCCGCAAGGGTTTCCTCTGTATTTTTAAGTATACCGTCAACAAAATCCTTTGCAGACTGACGCATTTCACGGCTCTGCTGCTGTGCCTGCTGGGTTATTTCCGCAGCTTTATTTTTGCTTTGACGCACAAGGTCCGGTTCATCTACAAGGGCAGCAGCACGTTTTTCTGCACGGGCAATTATTGTTTCAGCCTCTTTTTTTGCCTCATCAACAATTGCAGTACGGTCTGCTACAATGGACTGTGCCTGTCTTATTTCGGTAGGAAGATTGAGGCGGACATCATCAAGAAGTTCACGCACTTTATCTGCATCTACTACGCAGCGGCCTCCTGTTAACGGAAGTGACCATGAACGGTCAATAAGTTCATCAAGCTGATCAAGAATTTCTTCAATAGGCATAATTTATTTCCTCCTCTTATTTGTTTTTCAATTTAGTTTCAATTTCCTCAACAATAGCTTTCGGCACAAAATCCGAAACATCTCCGCCGAAAGAGGCTATTTGTCTGATAAGACTTGAGCTGACATACATATTTTGAGGGTCTGCGGTTATAAAAACCGTTTCCGCCTCGGGTGCAAGACTTCTGTTAGCTAAAGCCATTTGAAATTCATATTCAAAATCCGAAGAAGATCGGATTCCTTTTACAATAGCGCTTATTTTATTTTTTCTGACATAATCTGCTAAAAGTCCTCCGAAGGAATCTACTTTTATGCCATTTATTCCTTCGACCGCTTTTTTGATAAGTTCACATCTTTCTTCTGCGGAAAATGAGCAGCGCTTGTCCGGATTTGTAACAACAAGAACCGTTACTTCGTCAAAAAGCTCTGCCGCTCGTTTTATTATGTCAATATGTCCGTTTGTTATCGGATCAAAACTTCCGGGACAAACTGCTTTTTTCATCACATCAATCCTCACTGCGCTTATACATAAGCACCTTTGTGCTTCCGTAGCGGTATTCTTTTGTTTTAACAAGCTTTCCTATTTCATCGGCAAGGTCTATTGTTTTTGCGGTTTCGCAAAGAACAATTCCGCCCGGACGCATTACTTTAGAAAGTGCGGGAAGCACTACTGGAAGCTGTTCCGCAGCATATGGCGGATCGAGGAATGCAATATCAAATCTTTCAAATGCACTTGAAAGATACATCAAGGCATCGCCGGTTTTAAGTTTTGCAGCATCGGTAAAACCACAATTTTTAAGATTCTCTGCAATACATTTTTGCGCAACTTTTGCGCTGTCTACAAATACAGCAGACTTTGCACCTCTTGAAAGTGCCTCAATTCCAAGCTGTCCGCTTCCTGCAAAAAGGTCGAGCACATCGGCGCCCTCTATAAAAAACTGAATGGAAGAAAAAATTCCCTCTTTAACTTTTTCGCCGGTGGGACGAGTTACATCTCTGCCCTCCGGAGTTATAAGTCGTTTTCCCTTCGCAGATCCGGTAATAACTCTCATAAAAATACCTCCGTTTGAGATAGCTATATTATCCTATTTTTTATTATAAATGTCAATCTTAATCTTGATTTATAAGGAATTCTTTCAGCGATGCCGCTGCTGTCGCTGTCATTCCCGGTGCCTCACAAAGCTCCTGCTCGGTCGCCTCTTTTATTGCTTTCATGGTTTTAAAATGTTTAAGCAAGGCAGCAGCACGCTTTGGGCCTATTCCCGGTGCTTTTGTTATCAGCATTTCAAAATTTGTTTTTGCATGCTTGCTGCGGCTGTAGCCTATTGTAAATCGGTGTACTTCATCCTGCACTGCGGTTACAAAATTAAAAACCTCTTTTACAGGTGAAATTGCTATTTCGCCGCCGTTTTTTGCAATAGCTCTTGTTCTGTGACGATCGTCCTTTACCATTCCAAAAAGCGGTACATCAATTCCCATACGGTCGAAAAGTTCCTGCACCGCAGCAACATGACCTTTACCTCCGTCAAGCAATATTAAATCCGGTTTTCTTCCGAAGGAAGAACCGCTTTCCTTTTCATCAAAATAGCGATTAAACCGCCTTTCGAGCATTTCACACATACAGGCGTAGTCGTCGGGTGCAACGGCATTTTTTATGGAAAACTTTTTATAATCACTTCTTTTAGGTCTTGCGTTTTCGTAAACGACCATTCCGCCGACTACTGTTTCCGAACCGAAGTTTGAAATATCATATGCCTCGATTATTTCCGGAGCCTTTTCCATTCCGAGAAGTCTTCCGAGTTCATCGAGCACGGCAACCTCTCGACTTGTTCTTGATTTTTCATGCGAAAGCCTTTCTGCCGCATTGTTATATGCCATATCGGCAGTTTGTTTTCTTTCACCCTTTTGAGGAACAGTCATATTTACTTTTTTGCCTGCTTTTTCGGACAGCCATCGCTCCATAAGCTCCGCATCTTCGCATTTTTCATGAAGAGTTATTTCTTTCGGAATATCAGTTTTTTCGGCATAATAGCTTTGTAAAAACTCCTCTACAAAGGAAGGCTCCGTGCCGAAATCTTTAAGTATATATTCCTCCTTATCCACAAGTCTTCCTCCACGAAAACTAAGCACAACGGCGCAGCAATTTTCGCCGCTTTTTGCGATAGCGACCACATCCTGCTCCTTGATTTTCGAGAAAACAACCTTTTGACGATCCGTTATTCCCTCTATTGCTTTTATTCTGTCACGCAAAACCGCAGCACGCTCAAAATCCTCGTTTTCTGCAGCCTCAAACATTCTTTCGGTGAGTTTTTCAACGGAGGCTGCACTTCCGCCTTTAATAAAATCCACAGCCTCCGAAAAGGTTTCATTATATTCCTGCTCGGAAATTTTGCCTCTGCAAACTCCCATGCAGTTTTTTACATAATAGTTGAGGCAGGGTCTTGCTTTACCGAATTCCTGTGGAAATTTTCTGTTACAGGTTGGGAGCATAAATGCCTTATTCGCCTCGGCAACCGTTTGGCGAACTACATAGGAACTTATATACGGGCCTATATATTCCGCTCCGTCATCGTTTTTTTGAAGAACGCCGGAAAGTCTGCTATAAGGGCCGGGGGATATTCTCACATAGCTGTAACCCTTGCCGTCTTTAAGGAGTATATTATATTTCGGTGAATATTGCTTTATTAAGCTGCACTCAAGAATAAGCGCCTCAAATTCGCTGTCTGTAACGATATATTCAAAATCGTAGACATGCTCAACCATTCTGTAAACCTTAGGCAAATGCTTTTCAACATTTCGGAAATAGCTTGTGACTCGATTTTTAAGTTTCTTTGCCTTTCCGACATAAATCACCTTTCCGGTTTTATCGTGCATTATATAAACACCCGGTTGCATTGGAAGACTCAGCGTTTTTTCGTGAAGATACGGCAGTCTCGGATTATCCAGCTTTTTCGCCCCCTTTAAAATGCTTTTTCTATTGTAACAAAAAACGCCGCAAATATCACTATCTGCGGCGAAAAATTCAGATTTTATT
>CAZEKU010000055.1:7477-7705 GCA_964512935.1 uncultured Oscillospiraceae bacterium
AATCTGCAAAACCGGATTCAACAAGTCTTACAAGAGAATCTACTGCTTCTTCTTCATCAACACCGTCAGCGATTATAGTAATTTCGGTTCCACCGACGATTCCGAGAGAAAGAACGCCGAGAAGGCTTTTTGCGTTAACTCTTCTTTCCTCTTTTTCAACCCAAATAGAAGATTTGAAATCGTTGGATTTCTGAATAAAGTAAGTTGCAGGACGTGCATGAAGACCAA